>NZ_JANMSQ010000302.1:0-12702 GCF_031389465.1 Pseudolysinimonas sp. | reverse complement strand
GGCATCTTCAAGTCGGTCGCCGTCAAGGCCCCCGGCTTCGGTGACCGCCGCAAGGCGCAGCTCGCCGACATCGCCATCCTCACCGGCGGCGAGGTCATCAGCGAAGAGCTGGGCCTCAAGCTCGAGAACGCAACGCTCGAGCAGCTCGGCCAGGCGCGCAAGGTCATCGTCACCAAGGACGAGACCACGATCATCGAGGGTGCCGGCAACGCCGACCAGATCGCCGGTCGGGTCAAGCAGATCCGCCAGGAGATCGAGAACACCGACAGCGACTACGACCGCGAGAAGCTCCAGGAGCGCCTCGCGAAGCTCGCCGGCGGTGTTGCGGTCATCAAGGCTGGAGCCGCGACCGAGGTCGAGCTCAAGGAGCGCAAGCACCGCATCGAAGACGCCGTGCGTAACGCGAAGGCCGCCGTCGAAGAGGGCATCGTCGCCGGTGGTGGCGTCGCCCTCATCCAGGCCGGCAAGGCCGCGTTCGCCGGCAAGGCCGTCACGGGTTTGAAGGGTGACGAGGCGACGGGCGCGAACATCGTGCGCGTGGCCATCGACGCTCCGCTCAAGCAGATCGCGCTCAACTCGGGCCTCGAGCCCGGCGTTGTCGTCGATAAGGTGCGCAACCTCCCCGTCGGTCAGGGCCTCAACGCCGCGACCGGCGAGTACGTCGACATGCTCGCTGCGGGCATCAACGACCCGGTGAAGGTGACGCGTTCGGCGCTGCTCAACGCCGCGTCGATTGCCGCGCTGTTCCTCACGACCGAAGCGGTCGTGGCGGACAAGCCGGAGCGGCACCCGGCTCCGGCCGGCGACCCGTCGGGCGGGATGGATTTCTGACCCGCAGGTAGAGGCTTCCGCAGGAAGGCTCCACCGAAGGGTCAGGGTCGAGTAGCGCCGCCACAGGCGACGCGTATCGAAACCCCATCCAGCGCTCGTTCTACAGATCAGCGGGCGGCTCCCACAAGGAGCCGCCCGCTTCTGCGTGTATCGGCGGTCAACGAGCGAAGAGCCGGGCGTTCTGCAGTTCGATCTCGGCGTAGTGCTGGCCCGCCTGGGCGAGGCCGGCGTTGATCAGCTGCAGGCTCTCTTCGACCCGGCGCTGGGTCGCTGTCCAGTCGGCGACCACCGCTTGGAAGGCGGCTGCGGCTTGGCCGGTCCAGGAACTCTGGAGGTCGAGCAGTTGGGCGTGCAGCCCGCTTACGTCGGCCTGGATGCGGCCAGCAGCCGCCTGAACGGACGAGGTCGCCGCGGCGACCGCTTCGCTGTCGATCTGATATCTGGTCATGCCGCGACGCTAGGGACGCCGGGCACGCCCTCGAGAAGCCGTCGTGGGGGCTGGGGAGGCAGCGGGCGGTTCATCGCTGGGGAGGAGGGGGAGGCTGACCCGGAAGGTCGCGCCACCCCCAGGCGTCTCGACGACTTCGACGTGCCCCTCGTGGTTGGCGATGATGCCCGCAACAATCGCGAGACCAAGACCCGACCCGCCGGTGTCGCGCGTGCGAGAGGTGTCGGCGCGCCAGAAGCGCTGGAAGATCTTCTCCCGCAACTGCGGAGGGATGCCGGGGCCGTGGTCGACGATCGCGATGACGCCGTAGCGCGCGGTGCGGTCGACGTCGACGACGATTTCGATGGGCGAGTTGTCTTTCGTGAAGCGCAGCGCATTCCCCATGAGGTTCGTCACCACCTGGCGAACCTTGTTCTCTTCGGCGAACACGATGGGGCCGATCGGGGGCAGCGGTGCGGCGGCGGGCGCTGGGGCGGCCGCGTCGCGCGGCGGACGGCGCCGCCGCAGGCGGGCGAGGGTGGCGTCTGCGAACGCGAACGCACCCGCGCTGAACCCGGCACGGCGCGCGGCGGGCGCGACGCCGGCGACGGCGGCGTCAGCATCCACCACCGGTTCGACGGCGACCGAGGCGTCGCCAACTGCGGGCTCCGGCTCCTCGGGCACGACGACGGTGATGCGCCGCTCGGGTGCTGAGGCGGCGGCATCCAAAGCGGCGTCCTGGGCGATCGGCAGCAAGTCGACGGCGACCCGCTCGAGCGGCCGAGCTTCGTCGAGGCGGGCAAGTTCGAGCAGGTCTTCGACGAGGCCCCCCATGCGGATCGCTTCCCGCTCGATGCGGTCCATCGCTTGCGCGACGTCGTCTGGGGTCTGCAGCGCGCCCATCCGGTAGAGCTCCGCGTAACCGCGCAGCGAGACGAGCGGCGTTCGGAGTTCGTGGGAAGCGTCACCGACGAATCGGCGCATCTGGTCGACGGTGCGCGCTCGGTCGGCGAAGGCCCTGTCAATGCGCGCAAGCATCGTGTTGAGCGAACGGCTGAGGCGCCCGACCTCGGTGTTCGGGGTCGCCCCGCCGAGACGCTGACTGTAGTCGCCCGCCGCGAACCTCGCGGCGGTGCGTTCGACGTCCCGCAGCGGCAGGAACGCGCCCGTGACAAGCAGCTGGGTCGCCATCGCGCCGAGCACGACGACGGCGATCGCGAACAGAAGGAAGATCGCGGCGTACCGACCGAGCAGCGCGTTGGTGTCGCTCAGGTTGCGACCGATCACGAGCGTCGCCTGGTCGGAGCCGCTGCCCACGGCGTTCGGGAGCGCGACCACCCGCCACTCGACCGTCTTGCTCGCGTCGAGCAGGGTGATGTGCGCACCCTCGAGCGAGACGACCTTCGCGAGCGTGAGGTCGTCGAGCACGGGGCGGAAGTCGGCCTGATCGCCGGAGAGGTTGTCGGCGATCAGGTCACCGGATGCCGACACGGCCGCCGAGTAGCCGTCATATTCGCGTACGTCGCTCACCTCGAGGCCGGTCGGGAGGGCGACCTCTTGCAGGTTGATCGCCTCATCGACGCGTTCCACCAGGTAGGTGCGCAGCACGGTCATCGTGCCGGCCCCCGCGACGGTGAGCCCGAGGGTGAGCAGGAAGACGGTGACGCCGGTGACCTTGGCGCGCAGCGAGATGCCGTTCCACCAGCGGTCGAACGACGCGGAGACGGGATTCGCCACTGGCCGCGCCTCCCGGGGATCTGCGGCCACGGCCCTGGCGGGCCTAGGCCTTGGCGGTCTTGAGCATGTACCCGAACCCGCGTTTGGTCTGAATCATCGGCTCAGTCGAGTGCTGGTCGAGCTTACGTCGCAGGTAGGAGATGTAGCTCTCCACGATGCCCGCGTCACCGTTGAAGTCGTACTCCCAGACGTGGTCGAGGATCTGCGCCTTGCTGAGCACCCGGTTGGGGTTGAGCATCAGGTAGCGCAGCAGTTTGAACTCGGTCGGGGAGAGTTCGACCTGTTCAGACCCGACCGCGACTTCGTGCGTGTCCTGGTCCATCGTCAGCTCTCCGGCGCGGATGATCGCGTCTTCTTCGTCGTGCATCGTGCGGCGCAGGATCGCCTTCAGCCGCGCGACGATCTCGTCGAGCGAGAACGGCTTCGTGACGTAGTCGTCGCCGCCGACGGTGAGGCCGGTGATCTTGTCTTCGGTGTCGTCTTTCGCGGTGAGGAACAGGATGGGGGCCGTGTAGCCAGAGGCGCGCAGCCGCTTGGTGACCCCGAAGCCATTCATGTCGGGAAGCATGACGTCGAGGATGATGAGGTCGGGTTCCTCTTCGAGCACCGCCGAGATCGCCTGGGCGCCGTTGCCGACGGCCCGCACCGCGAAGCCGGCGAAGCGCAGGCTCGTGGTCAGCAGGTCGCGGATGTTCGGCTCGTCGTCGACGATCAGGATGCGGGGGCCGTCACTCATTCCCCTAGTTTCTGCGCGTTTGCTGGGTGAATCCTGGGAGTCGCCGCGTATGTGACGATCTCCTTACGCTCGGATCTGATCAAAGAACGCGACAACGTCGTCGGCCCACAGCTTCGGCTGCTCCCACGGGCCGAAGTGCCCGCCGCGCGGGAACTCGGTGAAGCGCTCGACGCGAAACCAACGTTCAGCTGTGGAGCGCGGCGCGGGCAGCAGGTCCCGGGGAAACTGGGCGACGGCCGTCGGCACCTCGACGCGCGCGGTTTCGAGCTCCGAGTGCGCGTTGTCGAAGTAGTAGTGCACGCTCGAGCCGGCGGTGCGGGTCACCCAGTAGATCGTCAGCACAGTGCACAGCTCGTCGAGCGAGTACACGTCGAGCGCGTCGCCGTCGCTCCACGCCTGGTACTTCTCGAGGAGCCACGCGCCAAGTGCGGCGGGGGAGTCCTCCAGCGCCACCGCGAGGGTCTGCGGCTTCGTGCGCTGCAGCCGCGCGTAGGCGCCCTCGGTCTGTTCCCAGGAGAGGAGGCGCGCCATCCATTCGCGGTCGTCGTCGGTAGCGTCCGCCGGGGCGAGCGCGCGCGGTCGGTGAAACGGGATGTCGCCGAGATGCAGTCCGAGCACGCGATCCGGATGCCGCAGAGTCAGCTGTTCCCCGATCGTCGAGCCGATGTCGCCGCCGTGCACTCCGAAGCGCTCGTGGCCGAGAGCGGTCATCAGCCCGGCGAGAAGGTCGCCGCTGCGCGCGGGGCCGGTGGGGTCGGTGGGCCGGTCGCTGAACCCATACCCGGGGATGCTCGGAATGATCAGCTCGAACCGATCGGCGAGCAGCGGGATGGCTTTCTCGAAGCGAAAGAACCCGTCGGGCCAGCCGTGGATGAGCAGCAGCGGAGTCGCACCCGGGGTGCCGGCCCGCACGGCGTGGATCGTCAGGCTGTCGACATCCACCCTCACGTGGTCGAGGGCGTTGAGCCGGGCCTCCGTCGCCCGCCAGTCGTACGGACCGGCCCAGTGTGCGAGCACGGTCTCAAGGGCGTCGCTCGACGTCCCGCGGTCCCAGCCGTGCTCGACCCGGGGCGGGCGACGAGTGCGGGCGAGGCGCACACGCAGGTCGTCGAGGTCGGCCTGCGGGATGTCGATCGTGAACGGGTGCACGTTCGACAAGTTACGCCGTCACGGGGAGCCGAAGAACCGGTGGCTCCTGGAGGGCGTGACGTTGCTGCCTCCCGACCCGGTCGGGCGGTCAGCGTC
Organism: Pseudolysinimonas sp.; assembly: GCF_031389465.1. GTDB lineage: Bacteria > Actinomycetota > Actinomycetes > Actinomycetales > Microbacteriaceae > Pseudolysinimonas_A. The sequence goes on along the minus strand of NZ_JANMSQ010000302.1, from coordinate 7,726 downwards.
GATGCTGGCGCGGGCTACCGATGCCCAAGCTCGCGGCCACCGCAGAGTTGATCGCAGTCATCTGGATCTCCGTGCTCGGGTTCCTCACGACGGTCAGCCCCATCACCGACTTCGTCTTCTGCTTCCTGGTTTGACCGCTATAGGCGGGACCCGGGTCACGGTGATCGAGAACTCTAGTCGGCCGGAGCGTCGTACGAGATCGCCCCAACCTTGCCCCAGTTCACGATTACGCGACCGCCGCTGGCAAGCTCCTCGTGCGTGATGTAGCCGTCCTTGATCTTGGACGAGAAGTCGATCCAGACGACTCGCTGCGTGATCTCCCTCCCCTCGAAGAGCGAGGCACTGACGATCACCTCCACCGGTTCGCTTCCGAGCCAGAGCTTGACCTTGAGGGAATCGGACACAGAGGTTCCTTTCGAACGGGTGCCTCAACGTACACCGGGGCGCTCCGCGGCGGCGAGGGCGTTGGCGAAGGTACCTGGGGCGTCGCCACCGGGCGTTGCTCGGTTACGCCGCTGCGAGGCTGTGCGCGTCGAGGATCGTGTACGAGTAGCCCTGCTCGGCCAGGAACCGCTGCCGGTTCTGTGCGAAGTCCTGGTCGACGGTGTCGCGGGCGACGAGGGTGTAGAACGACGCCGGGATGCCGCTCTCCTTCGGGCGCAACAGCCGGCCGAGTCGCTGTGCCTCCTCTTGGCGTGACCCGAAGGACCCAGACACCTGGATGGCGACGGTCGCCTCGGGCAGGTCGATCGAGAAGTTGGCGACCTTGCTCACCACGAGCACCTTGAGCCGGCCCTCACGGAACTCCTCGTACAGCCGCTCGCGCTCGGCGATCGGCGTCGCGCCGGTGAGCGCGGGGGCGTTCAGCACCTCGGCGAGGGTGTCGATCTGGTCGAGGTACTGCCCGATGACGAGGATGCGCTCGCCGTCGTGCTTCGCGACGAGATCCTGCACGACCCGCAGCTTCGCCGGAGCCGTCGCGGCGAGCCGGTAGCGCTCGTCGTCGGCGCTCGCCGCGTATTCGAGTCGGTCGGACGGCGGCAGGTCGATGCGTACCTCGTAGCAGGCGGCGGGGGAGATGTAGCCCTGCGCTTCGATCTCTTTCCACGGGGCGTCGAAGCGTTTCGGGCCGATGAGGCTGAAGACATCCGACTCCCTTCCGTCTTCGCGCACCAGCGTCGCGGTGAGGCCGAGGCGGCGGCGCGCCTGAAGTTCCGCCGTGAGCTTGAACACTGGCGCGGGCAGCAGGTGCACCTCGTCGTAGATGATGAGGCCCCAGTCGAGGGCGTCGAGCAGCGCGAGGTGGGCGAACTCGCCTTTCCGCTTCGCGGTGAGGATCTGGTACGTCGCAATCGTGACCGGGCGGATCTCCTTTCGCTCGCCGGAGTACTCGCCGATCTCATCCTCTGTCAGTGACGTGCGCCGAAGCAGCTCGGTGCGCCACTGGCGCGCGCTCACCGTGTTGGTGACCAGGACGAGGGTCGTCGAGTCGGCTTCGGCCATCGCACCCGCACCGACGATCGTCTTGCCGGCGCCACAGGGCAGTACCACGACGCCCGACCCGCCCTCGAAGAAGTTGTCGATCGCCTTCTGCTGGTAGCCGCGCATCGCCCAGCCGTCCTCGACGAGGTCGATGTCATGCGGCGTGCCGGGGGTGTAGCCGGCGTGGTCTTCGGCTGGCCACCCGAGCTTCAGCAGCTCCTGCTTCACCTGCCCGCGCGCCCAGGGCTGCAGGGTCCAGACGGTCGACGTGAGGCGCACCCCGAGCAACGGGCCGACCTTGCTCGACCGGGTGATCTCGGCGAGCACCGCCGGATCGGTGGTCGTCAGGATGAGCGCGCCATCGGCATCCCGCTCGATCACCAGCCGCCCGTACCGCGACACCGTCTCGGTGACGTCGACGGCGACCGTCTGCGGCACCGGGAACTTGGCGAAGCGCTCAAGAGTGTCGAGCATCTGCTCCGCCGTGTGACCGGCAGCCCGCGCGTTCCAGAGGCCGAGGCGCGTGATGCGGTACGTGTGGACGTGCTCGGGCGCCCGCTCCAACTCCGCGAACACGGCCAATTCGTGCCGGGCGTCCTCGGCATCCGGGTGCGCGACTTCGAGCAAGACGGTGCGATCGCTTTGCACGATCAGGGGCCCGGACATAACTTCCGAGCTTACGTCCCCCGCGGGTTGAGTGCCGCCGGAGGCGGTGTATCGAAACCCACCGTTCGAGTTGCCCGGGGGCGGTTTCGATAAACCGGGCTGCGCCCGGCACTCAACCCGCGGGGAGCTCAGGGGGCGTCGGAGACGGAGACGATCGACGCGAGGGGGAGGGTGCGTTCGATGTCGGCACGGCGGTCGCGCGCGCGCAGGCGGCCTCCGGCGAGAGCGGCGGGTTCGAGCACGTAGTCCGCGAGCGAATCGTCGGGCAGGCGAACGGTGACGGTGACGGTGACCTTGCCCTTGATCGCGAGCTCAAGCTGGCGGGCGAGCCAGGCGCGGTCGGCTTCCTCGGGGGCGGCGTCGGCGCTGTGCCGTACCCGCGAGATGAGCAGCGCGGCGGTGTCGTCGCTGACCCCGCCACCCCCCGACGACGCGCGGCGTTCGGCGCGCATCGCGACGATCTCGCCCTCCGAGTCTTCGGCGACGACGGGATACCGCGCGTCGAGGAGGGCGGTGTAGAGCAGACCGACGTCGAACCGGGTGATGAGGCGATGGATGCCGGAGGCCTCAAGGCCGAGCGGGGTCAACGCCTGGTCGACGGCGAGTTGGCGCAGCAGGCCCGTGTCGTCGGAGCGCACGTAGGCCCCCGCGGCTTCCTCCAGGCGCCCCACTCGCAGCGTGCCGAACCGGGCCGCTGTGTCGGCGATGAGGTACTCGAGCGGCTGCGGGATGCCGGTCAGTGACAGCGCGGTGAGGAACGCCCGCAGGCCGTCTGCCGTCTCACCCGCGACGAATGCCCGGGTGAGGGAGACGGCGGTGATCCGGAACGAAGACGCGACGCCGCGGGCCTCGGCTTCCGCCAACCCGCGCAGCCGGGTTTCGAGGTCGACCCGCAGCGGGCCGGGGGCGATAACGGTGAGGTCGTGTTGCAGGTAGACCTGGTCGACTTCGGGCGGGAACGATTCGGCCATCGCTTCGGCGGCGGCCGCCGTGCCGTCGAGCAGCAGCCGGGAGCCCGCGGTGCTCGGGGCACCCGCGCCGGTGATGCCGAGCAGTTCGGCCTCCCGTGCCGCCGCCGCCGCACGCTCGCGGATCCACGCACCGCCGGCCGGGTAGAGCCAGGCGAGGTAGTCGAGGAGCCCGTCACCCCATACGGCGTGGGCGCGGGTGCGCAGCAACTCGCGCAGGTCGTCAGGCAGTCGGCTGAGCCAACCGTTGGCGAGCTCCGCCCAGCGGTCGACGCGGGATCCGGCGAGCCAAGCCGTGAGGTTCTGGGTCGGCACCCACTCGGTGCCGGAGAGCACGGTCAGCCCGGCGCGCGCCGCGATGTCGAGCAACAACTCGACTTCCGATGCGTCAACGCCGGCGATCCCGGCGAGGCGTCGGGCGTCGGGAAGGGCGAGCCCGCCACGAGTCAGTCGGCGGGCGGGGGCATCCCGCAACGCCAGCAGTGTTTCGGTGACCGCACCCAGGGTGCCGAACGCCCGGTCGCCAGCGCCTCGGTCGATGAAGCGCACATCGGTCTCGCTCACCGGCTCGAGCACGGCGGGTGGCGACGACGATTCGAGGTCGCGGCTCGCCGGCAGCCCGAAGGCCGGCCAGGCCCGCAACTGTTCGACGACCGCATCCCACGGCGCATACCGGCCCGACTCAGCGCCCAGCAGGCCAGCCTCGAGTGCGGTCGCGATGCGTTCCCGCACGTCGCCGATGGCGAGCTCGAGCCGCGCGCTGAGCTGGTCAGCCGTCGGGGCACCGGAGCTTTCGGCGAGCTCGCCCGCGACCGCGAGCAGCGCGAGAGTCCCGCGGTCGAGCCGCTCCAGGGCGGACTGCACCGAGGTGCGGTCGAGGAGCGCTTCGGCGAGGTCGAAGAAGTCGCGGATGCCGGAGTCGCGCACCCCGCGCTGGGTCACCAGGCGGGCGAGCGCGGCGTCATCGAGCGCGCGCAGCCGAGCCGCGAGCGCGAGAGCAGAGCCGCTGGCGGCCATCGTCGGCTTCGCTAGCTGCTGTCCCGGGCGAGCCGGCGGCGCCGCACGATGCTCACGATCGCGAAGACGATCATGAGCACGAACGCGATAATCAGCCCCACGAACGGCAGCACCGTGACGGTGAGCCAGAGACCCTCACGGGTGTTCACCCCGCTCAGGTTGGCGACGATCGTCGCGAGGATGGCGAGGATCGAGAGTCCTGCCGCGGACGCGATCATGTTCCGCAGGATGCGTTCGATACGATTGAGGGGCACCGGGGTGTCATTCGCCACGGTCCAAGGATAGAGGTCAGTCGCCATGCCCACCGGTCGGGTCAAGTTCTACGACGAGGACAAGGGATTCGGGTTCATCGCCTCAGACGATGGCACCGAGGTGTTCCTGCACGCCTCCGCGCTGCCGACGGGAGCCGTGGTCAAGCCGGGATCCCGGCTTGAGTTCGGCATCGCCGATGGCAAGAAGGGGGCGCAGGCCCTCTCGGTGCGCGTGCTCGAGACGCCGCCCACGATGGGTCAGCGCAACCGGCGCAGCGCCGACGACATGGCGATTGTCGTCGAAGATCTCGTGAAGCTTCTCGACGGGATCGGCGCGGGCTTGCGGCGCGGGCGTTACCCCGACGGCAACCACGGCGCGAAGATCGCGGCCGTGTTGCGTCGGGTCGCCGACGATCTCGACGCATGAGCAGCCAGGAAGACGTCGCGCGCGCGGCGCTGGCCGAGATCAGTCCTGCCGGCACCGTTGGCGCCCTGCTGGAGCACGACGCACTGGATGACGGCACCGCCACCCTGCGGTTCGCCTCGACCCTCTCGGGGTATCCGGGCTGGCACTGGTCGGTGAGTGTCGCCGAGACCCCGGGCGAAGAGCCGACGGTGATGGAGGCAGAGCTCATGCCCGGCGACGGCGCGCTGCTCGCGCCCGACTGGGTGCCGTGGGACGAGCGCCTCGAGGACTACCGCACCGCGCAGGCGTTGATCGCCGCAGAGAGTGTCGCCGACGTTGACGACGACGAAGACGACCTCGACTTGGACGACGAGCGGGAGGACGATGACGACCTCGGAGACGACCCCGACGATGGGATCGACTTCGAGTTCGACGACCTAGTCGGTGTGCCGCCGGGACGTGAAGACGAGCAGGACGAGGCCGAGGCCGAAGCCGACGACGACGGTCCAGAGCAACCAGACGAGGTCTGATTCCTGCAGCTGCGGCAGCAGGGCGAGCATCACGCCGAGGGCGACGATCCAGAGCACGAGGCCGACCAGCACGACCTTGCGGTCATCTGTCTTCACTGGCGCCGGGTCGGGCCGTCGTTCGGAGTCTTTGATGAAGAGGCGCACGGTCACCCGACCGGAACCGGAGCGTGCTCGAGCACCCAGTCGATCGATGCGATCAGGGCGCGCACGTCATCCGGTTCGATCGCCGTGAACGTCGCGACCCGCAGCTGGTTGCGGCCCAGCTTGCGGTAGGGCTCGGTGTCGACGATGCCGTTCTCGCGCAACGTCTTCGCGACCGCCGCGGCGTCGATGCTCTCGTCAAAGTCGATCGTCGCGACGACCTGCGAGCGGTCTGACGGGTTCGCGACGAACGGTGTCGCGAACGACGAGGCTTCGGCCCAGTCGTAGAGTGCGCCCGACGATTCCGTGGTGCGGGCGTCGGCCCAACTGAGGCCGCCGTTGCCGTTGATCCATTCGAGCTGGCTCTCCAGCAGCAGCAGCGTGGCAATCGCCGGGGTGTTGAGCGTCTGGTCGAGGCGGCTGTTGTCGACGGCGTTCTTGAGGCTCAGCACCTCGGGAATCCAGCGGTCGCTCGCGGCGATCCGCTCGATCCGCTCGATCGCTGCCGGCGTCACGTGGGCGAACCAGAGGCCGCCGTCGCTGGCCAGGTTCTTCTGCGGCGCGAAGTAGTAGACATCCGCTTCGGCCGCGTCGAAGAGCACGCCGCCTGCCGCGCTCGTGGCGTCGATGACCGTGAGCGCGCCCGGGTCGCCGTGCACGCGCGTGACCGGTGCCATGACACCCGTCGACGTCTCGTTGTGGGTCCAGGCGTAAAGGTCGATGCCCTCGAGCACCTCAACGTCGGCACGCTGACCGCCGGGGACCTGGATGACGTGGGGCTTCTCGAGGAACGGTGCGGCCGCGGCGGCGGCGAACTTCGCGCCGAACTCACCGAACGCGAGGTTCTCGCTGCGCTTTTCGATGAGCGAGAACGCAGCCATGTCCCAGAACGCCGTCGAACCCCCGTTGCCGAGCAGCACTTCGTAGCCGTCGGGGATCGCGAAGAGCTCGGCGAGCCCCGAGCGCACCCGCCCGACCAGGTTCTTCACCGGAGCTTGGCGGTGCGACGTGCCGAGCAGTGCAGCGTTTGCCCGCAGATGTTCGATCTGCTCGGGGCGCACCTTCGAAGGTCCGCAGCCGAACCGGCCATCCGACGGCAACAGGTCGCGGGGGATCTCAAGGCTCGGCATGGTCGGATTCTACCGGCGCGCCGAACTAGGCTGATCACCCTGGGAGGCCGCCACCGATGACCGATCTCGTCGACACGACGGAGATGTATCTCCGCACCATCTACGACCTCGAAGAAGAGGGCATCGTCCCGTTGCGCGCCCGCATCTCGGAGCGTCTCGGTCACTCGGGTCCCACTGTGTCGCAGACCATCGGGCGTATGGAGCGCGATGGTCTGGTGCGGGTCGAGGGCGACCGCCATCTCGAATTCACCCCCGAAGGCCGCAGTCGGGCACTGCACGTCATGCGCAAGCACCGGCTCGCCGAACGGCTGCTGCACGACGTCATCGGTCTCGACTGGACTCTCGTTCACGACGAGGCCTGTCGCTGGGAGCACGTCATGAGCGAGCAAGTCGAGCGGCGACTGCTCGAAGTGCTCGGCAACCCGACGGAGTCGCCGTACGGCAACCCGATCCCCGCACTCGAAGAGATCGGCGGGCCGGCATCCCGACCGTTTCTCGAGGGCGTCGTGAACATCGTCGAGCGCGTGCGTGGCGAGGAGGCGCCGGTCTCGGCGCAGCTGCGACGCCTCGGAGAGCCCGTGCAGTTCGAGCCCGAGCTGCTCGAGCAGCTGCGTTCTGCCGGGGTCGTACCGGGCGCACAGGCGACGATCTCGTCGGCGGGCGGCTACGTGCTGGTGCGGGTTGATGGCTTCGGCGAGGGGCTCGAATTGCCTCCCGAGGTCGCCGTGCACGTTTACGTCGCGAGCTGAGTTGCGGCCCCAGGCACGTCGCGTATAGTCAACGGGTCCTCTCGGCCACGCAAGCCGGTCGGAGGCCGCGTTGCAGGGCGCCTCACCTCCCATCCTCTGCCGCGCGACGTGACATACGACAAGGATGGGGCCGCTCGAGAGTGCGGTGCGGTGCAGGAGTCTCTCATTGTTCTCTAGCGCTACCCCCGCTCGCCTTTCCCCCAACCCGACCGAATCCGAGTCCCCGTCCACGTCTGGCTCGGCGTTCCGACGCCCGCGCCTGAGGGTGCTGCCGCTGCTCGTCATGGGCGTCGCCGTGCCGTCGATCTTCGCCACAGTCGCGCTACCCGCGTACGCGTACCGCTCAACCGATTCCGAGACCGCTGAGTTCAGCACCGCGCTGAGCG
>NZ_JANMSQ010000301.1:0-4354 GCF_031389465.1 Pseudolysinimonas sp. | reverse complement strand
AGTATCCGACGATACGGACAGGAGGATGAGATGTCCAACACAACAGACGTTGCGTTTGACTTCAGCGGCAAGGTCGTACTGGTCACGGGGGGTGCGAGCGGTATCGGCCTGGCTATCACTGAGGACTTTGTTGCTGCGGGAGCGACAGTGGTCATGACCGGTCGGACTCAGACACGGCTCGAACAGGCAACGCGGGCGCTCGGAGATCGGGCCGTCGGGATCGCCGGCGACATTGGCGACCCTGTGCACGTTGCCAACCTCGTTCACGAGATCGTCGAGCGGTTCGGCCACCTCGACATCGTTGTCAGCAATGCCGCAAGTTTCATTCCGGGCGACATCACCGACATCTCCAACGACGAGTGGGAGCACTTGCGACGCACCAACATCGACGGCTTCTTCTTTCTCGCGCGGACGGCTCTGCCGGAACTTGAGAAGACCAAGGGAAGCTTCATTGCAACGTCGAGCGTGTCGGGTCTCGCTGGCGACTGGGGAAGCGCGATCTACAATGCGTCCAAAGGTGCCGTCTCGCTCTTTGTGCGCGCGCTCGCGCTCGACTGGGGCGCGCGAGGGGTTCGCGTCAACGCCGTCGCTCCGTCCGTAACGAACACCGAGCCGCTGGCCGGGGTCACCTCGAACAAGTCGCTGCTCGCGCACTTCGAGGCCCGGATACCTCTCGGTCGCATCGCCGAACCCCACGATATTTCCTCAGTTGTGCTCTTCCTGGCGTCCGACGCGGCTCGATACGTGACCGGCGTGGTCTTGCCGGTTGACGGGGGTACGTCTGCTGCCACAGGTCAGGGCCGGCCGCCCGCGGCCTGACGCGGTTGATGACCACGCTGACCTGATGTCGTCGTCGTTTGACGCCTGCAGCGCTAAGTGGTTGACACCCGCCTCGCAAGGTCAGATACTGAGTGGTATCCCGTCAGATACCACTCAGTATCTGTTGGGTCGAAGTGAAGCATCTACCAAGCTGCACCAGCACGGCCCACAGTCCCCAAAGGCGGGGCAACGAAGTTCTCGTGTGCACCTGCAATCAATTCAAGGAGGAATTGAATGAAGATCCATGGAACCACAACCACTCGACTTCTCGTCGGGTTTGCCATTCTCGGTGTGACCCTTTCTGGTTGTGCCGCCTCAACACCGTCGGCGACGAACACCGATACGGCTTCCGCTGGAGCGCCCGACTGTATTCCTGGGCCGCCCCAAGACTTGCCGCAGGATCCAGACGGAGTTCTCGAGTCGCTTCCCGAGATCGCGATTGACGCGCTCAAGGGTTATGGCGGCACGATCTTCGCCAGCCCGTGGGAGGACTTTGCTCCCAGCCATGCCGCCCCGTGGACTGTCGGCTTCTCCGGCAACCAGGCGAATGCGCAGAACATCCTGATGCAGGACGGCGTTCAGGAGATCATCGACGCGAACCCGACCTTGTTCGACGCGGAAATTATCTCGGTCACCGCCACCCCGGCGAATGACGCTGCGTCTCAGATCCAGGGCATGCAGACGCTCCTGCAGAAGGGCGTCGATATCATCATCGCGCCGCTCTCCTCGCCGACCGCGCTCAACGGGGTGATCGACCAAGCCGCAGAACAAGGCGTTCCCGTGATCAGCATCCTCGGCCAGTCGACCTCCCTGAACGCGGTGAACGTTCAGCCCAACCCCGGGCAGAACGGGTACTACGCAGCCGCCGGGTTGCTGGACCAGATCGGCGACACGGGAACGGTGTTGACCGTCCGTTCCATCCCGGGCCTCTCGATCGACACCAGCATCTACGATGCGGCGAAGCGGGTGTTCGATGCCTGCACCGGCATCGAGACGGTAGGGGAGCTCACCGGCTACTTCAACCCAGCCGCCGCGAAGACGGAGACGCTCAAGTTCCTGACGACCCACCCGGGCACGATCGACGGCGCGTTCAACGTCGCCAACATGGCGAGCGGCATCATCAGCGCGTTCGAGCAGACCGGCCGACCCGTGCCGACGGTGGCCGACATCGGCGGTAACGGTGCGGCGATGGCCTACTGGCGCGACCACCCGGACTACAACGGAGTCGCCGTCTCTCTGCCAACTCAGGGCACTGCGCGGTTCGCTATGGCGATCGGTCTCGCAATGCTCGAGGGCAGGGGACTGAAGACCACGGAGGTGGCGTTCTCCCCGACTCTGATCACCTCGGAGAACTTCTCTGAGTGGATCGAGGCGGACTGGGACGAAACCACCAACGTCCAGGCCGAAGGCCCCAGCTCGTCGATTCCGATCGATGATCTGGTCGACGCCTTCTTCCTAAACTAGGCGCCAGCCCAGCTCAGAAGGCGAGAGGGGCCGCGCGGCGGGCAAAGTCCGACGCCGCGCGGCTCCCACACGCCCCACTTCACATCCCGAGCGAGGAAAACGAATGACGAGCGGTACCAGCGAGACAATGGATGCCCAGGCCGTGGACGCGGCGCTGCGCACTCTCGTCTGCGCAACCGGATTGGCCAAGAGATACGGCTCGACAGTCGCCCTCGCCGACTGCTCGATCGAGGTCGGAGCCGGCGAAGTCGTGGCGGTGATGGGCGAGAACGGATCGGGGAAGAGCACCCTCGTCAAGATCCTGTCCGGTGTCCAGCGGCACGACTCGGGCGAACTCCGCATCGATGAATCGCCGGGCGCGTACCGCTCGCCACGCGCGACGGCACGACGGGGGGTCAGCACCGTCTTCCAAGAAGTCCTCGTCGCGCCCCAGCGCAGTGTCCTGACCAACATTTGGCTCGGACAGGACGGGGTCTTCCGCCAATCGGGACGAGCGGCGGAGCGCAGGGCCGTCGCGCAAGAGGTCATGAACTCGCTGATCGGCGACTGCGATCTTGATCGACCCACCTCCGAACTGACCCTCAGTGCCCAGCAGGCCGTGTGTATCGCGCGAGCACTCGTGCGAACTCCCAAACTCTTGATTCTCGACGAGGCGACCTCCGCTCTCGATGTCGAGGTCCGTGACCGGCTGTTCGTCACGCTGCGCGCACTGTGCGCGCGCGGCTCGTCGGTGCTGTTCATCTCGCACCGGATGGACGAGATCAGCGACATCGCCGATCGAGCAGTCGTCCTGCGAAACGGCTACACGGTAGCGGCGTTCAAACGAGGCGAGATGGATCCGGCGCGGCTCATTCAGGCGATGTCCGGGGAGTCCAGTCTCATCGGTGAAGCCACCGAAAAGCGCGTACGGCGTTCGGCAGAGTCGAGTCTCGCGCTTCGTGCGGATGACGTTCGCGTGCGCCCCGACTCCGACCCGATCAACTTCAGCGTGTACAGCGGCGAAATCGTCGGAATCGCTGGCCTGGAAGGCCAGGGACAGGATCTGCTTCTCGAGACGCTAGCGGGCATTCGTCCGAGTGCATCGGGCCAGGTTCTCGCCGGCACGTCGGCAGCGCCGATCACCTCGATCGACTCGGGCCGACGAGAGCGGGTCGCGTATCTGCCCCGCGATCGACGCTCGGAGGCCCTGCTGCGCGGCCAGTCGATCCTTGACAATTTCGCCCTCCCGACCCACGAGCAAGACCGTCGAGGCGTCGTTCTGCGGAGGAGGCTGACCCGAGAGCGCTTTCGTCAGTTCGTGCAGGAGCTCCGCATCAAGGCTCCCCATCCCGAGCTTCGAATCGAGTCGCTGAGCGGCGGCAACCAGCAGAAGGTGATCCTCGCCCGATGGCTTGCGACGCAACCTCAGGTTCTCTTGCTCAACGACCCCACCCGTGGCATCGACATCACGGCCAAGCGCGACATCTACAAGGTGCTCGCAGAACGGGCGGACGCCGGGTGCGCTGTCGTCATGCTCTCGACGGAGGTTGATGAGTTGCTGGAGCTGATGGATCGCGTTCTGGTCGTTCGGCAGGGCTCGGTCTTCGCTGAGCTGGCGGGCGCTCAGCTCACGCGGAACCGTTTGATCTCCGCCTACTTTGGTCGGGAGTCCTGATGGGTGCGGGAATCTGGACTGCGGTGCGGACCAGGAGCTGGACATTCGCCGCACTGCTCTCGGTCGTGTTGATCGTGGCGAACATCATCGTGGAACCCAAAGTCCTCAGCGCCAGCAGCTTGCCGTCGACTCTCGCAGCATTCGCCCCGTTCGCCCTGCTCGGATTGGCGAGCATGCCGTCGATTCTGAGCGGCAACAGCGGGATCGATCTGTCGGTGGCCCCGCTCATGGGGGTCGCCAAGCGGACCCCCGAGCAGCCGGGTGACCATCACGGCGTTGACGAACCCCATGAGCGGGGCCACCGACAGATCGATCCCGCTGTTTCCGCTCAGAATCGACGGCATGCTCGCCAATCCGAGCAGGGCGAACGGGGCGAATGCTGCGAGAGTCGACGGCAAGCTGCTGGCGCTGAGGACT
>NZ_JANMSQ010000104.1:0-2898 GCF_031389465.1 Pseudolysinimonas sp. | reverse complement strand
TGTCGCCCCCTCCGCTGGGGTTGATCAACAAAAGAATGAGGATCGCGATCACCGTCACGGCGAGCACCGATACCGCAGCCACGAGCGGCCAGGTCCACGGGCTGCGGCGACGTTCGAGACGCTGTTCGGCCGTCGACGGCGTTCCCGTCCCGCCCGCCGAGGGAAGGACCCGGGTGACGGCGCTCGTCGACCCACCCGCGCCGAGGATCGAGGTGAAGGTGGCCTCGCCGCCGGCGATGCCGGGAACCGCAGCCACGGCGCCCGCGACGTCGCTGCGGCGCAGGGCCTGAGCGGCGCGGGCGAGATGCGACGCGGTCTGCGGCCGGTCGGCAGGCTTCTTGGCGATGCTGGCGTACACCAGGTTGCGCACCGGTTCGGAGACGGTGACCGGCAGCTCGGGCGGCTGCTCGTTGATCTGCGCCATGGCGATCGCGACCTGCGACTCACCCGTGAACGGCCGACGACCGGCGAGTGCTTCGTAGGCGACGATGCCGAGCGAGTAGTGGTCGGTCGTCGGCGACGCCGCATGTCCGCTCGCCTGCTCGGGCGACAGGTACTGCACGGTTCCCATCACCTGACCGGTCGCGGTGAGCGGCACCTGGTCGGCGATGCGGGCAATGCCGAAGTCGGTGATCTTCACCCGCCCTTCGGGCGTGATGAGCAGGTTCCCGGGCTTGATGTCGCGGTGGACGAGACCGGCAGCATGGGCGGCCTGAAGGGCGGATGCCGTCTGCGCGACGATGTCGAGAACCTTGTCGGTCGGCAGCACGCGTTCGCGCTCGAGGACCGTCGAGAGGGCCTCGCCCGGAACAAGCTCCATCACGAGGAAGGCGGAGCCGTCTTCCTCGCCGTAGTCGAAGACGTTAGCGATGCCCTCGTGGTTGACGAGCGCCGCGTGCCGGGCTTCCGCACGGAAGCGCTCAAGGAATCCGGGGTCTCCGAGGTACTCGTCCTTGAGGATCTTGATCGCGACCGTGCGACCGATGACGAGATCGGTCGCCTGCCACACCTCACCCATGCCGCCGATCGCGACGCGGGAGGAGAGCTGGTACCGGCCACCGAAGGTGAGCCCGCTGGTGGGTCACATCTGCTCAGCACCGCCTCCATGACCTTTTTGGCGATCGGTGCCGCCAACAGGTTGCCAAAACCAGTCTGCCGATCCTCGAGTACCACCGCGACGGCGACCCGCGGGTCATTCGCCGGGGCGAACCCGGTGAACCAGAGCGTGTAGGGCTCGCCCGGTCCGTTCTCGGCGGTTCCGGTCTTCCCTGCAACCTCGACCCCACTGATTCTTGCATTGTTGGCGACGCCACTGGACACGCCGGCGACCATCATCTGCGACATGAGAGCGGCGTTCTGCGAACTCAACGGCGTCGAGTAAACGTGCGGCTGGAACGACTGCAGTACCGAGAGGTCAGGGGCCACGATGCTTTCCACCAGCGTCGGCTGCATGAGGGTGCCGCCGTTCGCGATCGCCGCCGAGACCATCGCCATCTGCAGCGGCGAGGCACGCACGCTCGCTTGCCCGAATCCGGTGAGCCAGGTCTCGGCTTCGCTCTCGGTCTGCGGGTACTGGCTGGCTTCAGTCGGCATCGGAATGTCGAACGACGAACCGAACCCGAACTCCTCCGCCTGCTGCCGGATGGCGTCGTCGCCGAGGGCGCCGGCCAGCTGCGCGAACGGGATGTTGCACGACAGCCGCAGCGCGGTAGCAATGGTCGCCTCGCCGCCTCCCCCGCAATTGCTGTCGGCGGAGTTGGTGATCGGAGTCGTCGTTCCGGGCAGGATGAGCGAGGTCGGGTTCGGGAAAGCGCTCTCCGGCGTGTACTGACCGCTCTCCAGGGCGGCTGCCGCGACGACGAGCTTGAACGTCGACCCGGGCGGGTTGAGGTCGCCAGAGATGCCGCGATCGATCAGCGGGTCTCCCGCGTCGGCGAGCAGCGCCTCGTAGGTGTCTTGCACGAGTTGCGGATCGTGCACGGCGAGTGAGTTCGGGTCGTAGGTGGGCTTCGAGACGAGGGCGAGGATGGCGCCCGTCTTCGGGTCGATCGCAACCACCGCGCCCGCGTAGTCGCCGAGGGCATCCCAGGCGGCCTGTTGCGCGACCGGGTCGATCGTTAGCTCGACCGAAGCCCCCTGAGGGTCGCGCCCGGTCAGGATCGAGTTGATCCGGTCGAGGAACTGGGCGTCGGAGTTGCCGGTGAGGAACGAGTTGAGCTCCAACTCGAGCCCCGCTGTCGACGGCTGCACGCTGAAGTATCCGGTGACGGTCGAGTAGATCGGCCCGGCCGGATATACCCGCTGGTAGTTGTAACGGTCGTCGACGGGTTGCGAGTACGCGACCGGTTGCCCGTCGACGAGGATCTGGCCGCGCTCGCTCTGGAAGCTCGCGTAGATCGTGCGTGCGTTGCGTCCATCGGCTTGCAGGTTGCCTTGCTGGAAGTACTGGATGATCGTCGTCGACACGAACAGGGCGAGGAACATCAGCAGCACGAACGTGCTGACCCGCCGGAGTTGCTTGTTCATGCGACACCCCGCCCGTGAGGATCGCTGTCGATCACTAACTGGGGCTGGGCACGCACGGAGTCCGACAGCCGCACGAGCAGGGCGACGATGACCCAGTTGGCGACGAGCGACGACCCGCCCGCCGCGAGGAACGGCGTGGTGAGACCGGTGAGCGGGATGACCCGCGTCACGCCTCCGGCAACGATGAACACCTGCAACGCGACAACGAACGCGAGGCCGACGCCGAGCAGACGGCCGAAGTCATCCTGCCCGGCGAAGGCAAGGTGGAACCCGCGCGAGACGAACACCATGTACAGCACGAAGATCGCGAACAAGCCGATCAGCCCGAGCTCCTCGCCGAGGCTGGCGACGATGAAGTCGCTTTCGGCGAGC
>NZ_JANMSQ010000281.1:0-6161 GCF_031389465.1 Pseudolysinimonas sp. | reverse complement strand
CAGCACCGGGCCCCAGCCGGTCGTGCCGCGCCGCCCGACCCATTCCGCGAGCCGACGTTTCGCGAAGCCCCGGTCGAGGAACACGAACAACACCCCGAGCAGGGCGAAGAAGGCGAGCATCGTGTCGAGCAGCGCGACCCGGCTCAACACGATCGCGTTGCCGTCGATCGCCAGCAGCCCGCCGGCGATCACGGTGAGCAGCGGGCGGGCGAACAGCAGGTGGGCGATGCCCATCGTGAGGACGACGAGCAGGATGCCGATGATCGCCACCGAGATGCGCCAGCCGACCGGGTTGTCAGCGCCGAACGCCGCCATCCCGGCCGCGATGATCCACTTGCCGAGCGGGGGGTGAGCGACGAACGAAGCCCCGGGCAGATATCCCGACGGATCACCCGCGTTGAACGCCGTGTTCGCCTCAGCCGGCCAGCTGCCTTCGTAGCCGAGCTGAGAGAGCGTGTACGCGTCCTTGACGTAGTAGGTCTCGTCGAAGACCAGCACCCCGGGATGCCCGAGCCCGATCAGCCGAGTGGTCGCAGCGACAGCGGTGACGACAGCCGGACCACCCCACCGCCAGGCCCGCCGTGCGGCTTCGGTGCTCTGCATCCGGCCCCACCAGTCGTCGAGCCGCGATCCCGGCAGCTCGAGCAACGTCATCCCGACATCCTCTCTTAGACCCGAGGATTCGTGCGAGTTGGCGGGAATCGGGTCGGCAGAACGCCAAATCGCACGAATCGTGGGGTGTGAGCCCGGGATGATGGGGGAGTGATCATTCTCGGGGCAACGCCGATCGGCAACCTCGGTGACGCGTCCCGCCGCCTCATCGAGACGCTCGAGCGCGTTGGCACGATCGCAGCGGAGGACACCCGCGTCACCGTGCAGTTGCTGCGCGGCCTCGGCATCGAGAACCGGCCGAAGCTCGTCGCGCTGCACGAGCACAATGAGCGCGAGCGCGCCGCCGACCTGGTCGAACTCGCCCGCGACGAAGACGTCCTGGTGCTCTCGGATGCCGGCATGCCGACCGTGAGCGATCCGGGCTACGCACTGGTCGCGGCCGCAATCGAAGCCGGCGTCACGGTCACCGCTCTCCCCGGGCCGAGCGCGGTGCTCACCGCTCTCGCCCTCTCCGGGCTGCCGACCGACCGGTTCGCGTTCGAGGGGTTCCTGCCGCGCAAGGGCCGGGTCGCAGCCCTCCGCCCCCTCGCTGTCGAGACCCGCACCTTGGTGTTCTTCGAGTCACCGCACCGCATCGGCGACGCACTCAGCGACCTCGCGACCGTGTTCGGCGCCGACCGTCGCGCCGCCGTGTGCCGTGAGCTGACCAAGCTGTACGAAGAGGTCGCCCGCGGCACGCTGGCCGAACTTGCTGACCGTTACTCGGCAGGCACGAAGGGTGAAATCGTCGTCGTGGTCGCCGGCTCACCACCCGCGATCGCTGACCTTCCCGCAGCGGTCGATACGGTGCTCGACCTGGCAGCGGGCGGCATCCGATTGAAGGATGCCGCGGCCGACGTCGCCGCCGCGACGGGCCTCTCGGCTCGCGACCTGTACGAGGCCGCCATCCGGGCCAAAGGCGGGCCGTCCTAACTCTCGGAATGGCGGCCCTTCGTGCACGAGTCGTCGACGAAGGGCCGCCATTCCGAGAGTTAGGACATCCGTGCGGCAGCAGCGCCACCGCCGCCCCGGTCACCGTGAGCCCGTAACAGCCCAGCGCCGAAAGCTAGGCTGAAGCACGTGTCTCAGCCCGGCAGTTTCTACATCACCACGCCGATCTTCTACGTCAACGACGTCCCGCATATCGGGCACGCATATACGGAGGTCGCGACGGATGTGCTCGCGCGCTGGCACCGCCAGTCGGGCGACGACACCTGGCTGCTGACCGGCACCGACGAGCACGGACAGAAGATCGAGCGCACTGCGGCCGCCAACGGCGTGAGCCCGAAGGCATGGGCCGACAAGCTCGTCGCGGAGGCCTGGCTCCCCGTGCTCGACACCATCGACATTGCGAACGACGACTTCATCCGCACCACCGATGAGCGTCACGAGACCGCGGTCGCCAAGTTCCTGCAACAGCTCTACGACGAGGGCCACATCTATGAGGGCGTCTACGAGGGCTACTACTGCGTCGGTTGCGAGGAATACAAGCAGCCCGACGACCTCGAGCATCCCGAAGACGGCGAGTTCGCCGGACATTTCATCTGCAAGATTCACTCCCGACCGGTGGAGATTCTCAAAGAGAAGAACTACTTCTTCCGCATGAGCGACTTCGGCGACGCGCTTCTGAAGCTGTACGACGAGCAGCCCGACTTCGTGCAGCCCGACAGCGTGCGCAACGAGATCATCCAGTTCGTCAAGCAGGGGCTGGAAGACCTGTCGATCTCGCGGTCGAGTTTCGACTGGGGCATCAAGGTGCCGTGGGATCCGACGCACGTGGTCTACGTCTGGTTCGATGCGTTGCTCAACTACGCGACCGCCGTCGGCTGGGGCTCCGACACCGAGCAGTTCCGCCGTCGCTGGCCCGCCGTGCACATCGTCGGCAAAGACATCGCCCGCTTCCACGCCGTCATCTGGCCGGCGATGCTGATGGCTGCCGGGCTCCCGGTACCGGCCCACGTCTTCGGGCACGGCTGGCTGCTCGTGGGCGGCGAAAAGATGTCGAAGTCGAAGCTCACCGGCATCGCCCCTGCGCAGATCACGGATGTCTTCGGATCCGACGCGTTTCGCTACTACTTCCTCTCGGCGATCACCTTCGGGCAGGACGGGTCGTTCTCATGGGAAGACCTGTCGGCGCGCTACCAAGCCGAGCTCGCGAACGGTTTCGGAAACCTCGCGTCGCGGGTGATCGCGATGATCGAGAAGTACCGCGACAGCGTGGTCCCCGATGCGACGCGCGACGTTGCGATCGTCGACCTGGAGAAGAACGTGACGGATGCCGCCCACGCGGCAATCGGAACGTTCGCCATCCATGAGGCTCTGGCGTCTATCGAGCGACTCGTGGACGCGCTCAACGGGTACGTGACGGACCAGGCGCCGTGGGTGCTCGCGAAGGATCCGGCCCAGAGCGAGCGACTCGACCAGGTGCTGGCGACCTTGGCGCACGGCGTCGGCACCCTCGCGGTGCTCTACTCGCCCGTCATGCCGCAGGCGACGGCGAAGCTCTGGGCGGCGCTCGGCGAGTCGGGGGCTCTGCTTGAGCAGCGTGTCGATACGGCGTGGGACCGCCCCGGCGGCGGGACGGTGTCGCCGCTCGATCCGCTCTTCCCGCGGGTCGAAGTGGAGTCCGCGAACTCGTGACCGAGCCCTTCCTGCGGTCGCGCGAGCGCGGTCCCGACGACAAAGTCGCGGACTACCCGCCGCTGCCGGTTCCGCTCGTCGTTCCGATCTACGACAACCACACGCACCTGGAGTTTGCGGACGGGGACAACCCGCTGGACTTCAAGGAGCAGCTCGACCGCGCGTCGAGCGTCGGGGTACGCGGGGTCGTCCAGGTCGGCACCGATCTGGTGACCTCGCGCTGGAGTGCCGAAGTCGCCTCCCACGAGCCGCGCGTGCTCGCCGCGGTCGCGCTCCATCCCAATGAGGCGCCCGAGCTCGAGAAGAACGGGCTGCTCGACGAGCACCTTGCCGGCATCGCCGAGCTCGCCGCCCGGCCGCGGGTGCGAGCGATCGGCGAGACCGGGCTCGACTTCTTCCGCACTGGCGAAGACGGCCGGGACGCGCAGGTGCGCGCGTTCGAGGCGCACATCGCAATCGCCAAGGAGCACGACCTCGCCCTGCAGATTCACGACCGGGACGCGCACCGCGACGTGTTGCGCGTGCTGAGGCGGGTGGGGGCGCCCGAGCGCACCGTGTTTCACTGCTTCTCGGGGGATGCCGAGTTCGCGAAAGAGATCGCTGGCGCGGGCTGGTTCCTTTCGTTCGCGGGCACCGTCACCTTCAAGAACGCGGGGGCGCTCCGCGAAGCGCTCGAGGCGATTCCGCGCGCCAACATCCTGATCGAGACGGATGCCCCCTACCTGACGCCGGCGCCGTGGCGGGGACGGCCCAACTCGTCGTACCTCCTTCCGCACACGTTACGGTTCATGGCGGAGCACCTCGGCACCGACGTCTCGATGCTCGCCGCGCAGATCTCTTCGAATACCGAAGCCGTATACGGCAAGTGGGATGACAACGCGATCGACGCGCCCCTCGAGACAGGCCGCTGATGGCACTGCTCGGCCCGGCCGAGATCCGCGATCTCGCGGCGACTCTCGACCTGCAGCCCACGAAGAAGCTCGGGCAGAACTTCGTGGTCGACGGCAACACGGTGCGCAAGATCGTGAAGACCGCGCGCGTCGAACCCGGCGACGAGGTGCTCGAAGTGGGGCCCGGGCTCGGGTCGCTCACGCTCGGACTGCTGGAAGCCGGCGCGCGGGTGACGGCCGTCGAGATCGACACTCGACTCGCCGAGTTGCTGCCGCGCACTGTCGAAGCGCTCGCTCCCGGGGCGCCGCTCGTCGTCGTGACGGGTGACGCATTGCGGGTCGACGTCCCGGGGTCACCCCGTCGACTCGTCGCCAACCTGCCGTACAACGTGTCGGTGCCGGTGCTGCTGCATCTGCTCGAGACGGTTCCGTCGCTCGAGACCGCACTCGTGATGGTGCAGGCCGAAGTCGGGCAGCGCATTGCAGCGCCTCCCGGGTCGAAGGTCTACGGCTCACCGAGCGTCAAAGCCGCCTGGTACGGACGCTGGTCGACCGCGGGGAGCGTCAGTCGGCAGGTGTTCTGGCCGGTTCCCAACGTCGACTCGATCCTCGTCGCCTTCGAACGTGCCGAGCGTCCGGGTACCGACGAAGAACGCGTCCGCACCTTCGCCCTCGTCGACGCCGCATTCGGGCAGCGCCGAAAGATGCTGCGGCAGGCACTCGCCGAGGTGCTCGGCAGCTCGGCTGCCGCATCCGCCCGAATGGAAGCCGCCGGGGTCGACCCGACGCTTCGTGGCGAGCAGCTCACGGTCGCGGAGTTTCTCGCCATCGCCCGTAGCTAGGGTGGAGGGATGATCTCTCGGGACCAGCCACGCATGGTTCATGTGCGGGCGCCGGGCAAGGTCAACGTCTATCTCGAGGTCGGCGCGTTGCAAGACGACGGGTATCACGACGTCGCAATCGCGTATCAGGCGGTGTCGCTGTACGAAGACGTGCGGGTGACCGAGGCGGAGTTCTTCACGGTCGGAATGACCGGAAGCGTCGAACTCAGCCGGGTGCCTCTCGACGACTCCAACATCGCGATCCGAGCCGCACAACTGCTCGCCGAGCGCACCGGCTACCGCGGGGGCGCGCGCATCGAGATCGAGAAGCACGTGCCGGTCACCGGCGGCATGGGCGGCGGATCGGCGGATGCCGCGGCCACCCTGCTGGCCTGCGATGCGCTCTGGGGAACCGACCTGCCGCGCGACGAGATGCTCGACCTCGCCCGTCAGCTCGGCGCCGACGTTCCGTTTGCGATGACCGGTGGCACGGCGATCGGCACGGGACGCGGCGACGAACTCTCGCCAGCCCTCGCCCAAGGAACGTTCCAGTGGGTGCTCGCGATCGCCGACTTCGGACTCTCGACCCCCGCCGTCTACCGCGAGCTCGACGACCACCGGGCCCGCCACGCGGGCGAGGTCGCGCCCGCGAACCCCGCGCCGACGGTCGGCACCGACGTGCTGCAGGCGCTGCGTGCCGGGGACGCGCGGATGCTCGCCGCGGCGATGCACAACGACCTGCAGGCCCCGACCCTCCACCTCGAGCCATCGCTCGCGAAGGTGATCGAAACCGGCGAGCGCAATGGCGCGCTCGCCGGAATCGTGTCAGGGTCAGGCCCGACCGTTGCGTTCCCCCATCTCGATCACCTTGGCGAGCGACGGCTCGAGATGCAGCGCAGGAGCCTGAAGGTCGTTGTGCATCGCCGCGGCGAGCATGCGCGGGTCACCCGCGCGCAGCGCCTGAAGCACGTCGGCGCCGACCGACGGCGCGGGGCTGGGCGGCGCCACCTCACCCGCGTGCCGGGCGCGGTGTTCGTCGAGTTCGCGATAGACGCCGGGAGTGGAGAGTCCGAAGTCGGCGATCGCGAGCACCCACTGGAACGTGCCCTGGGCGAGCGCGGGCGAGAGCTCGTCGCCGCGTCCAGTGCCGATCGCCGTG
>NZ_JANMSQ010000242.1:0-2632 GCF_031389465.1 Pseudolysinimonas sp. | reverse complement strand
GTCGCGTCCGCCTTCGCGATCCTTCTGCTCAATGCGGGCGGCCCCGCACTCCGTGGCCTGGCCGGCGACGACGTCGCGCTCGGTTATCTCCTGCTCGCCGTCGGATCGGGAGTCGTCTTCGCGATCGGGGTCGCGGTCGTGTCGGGAATCGAGCGAGCGGCGCGGGGTGCGAGCACACCCGCGCCGCCTACGACGTCCGCCTACTCGCGGCTCGCGATGCCCCGCGACTCGCTGGGCGTCAAGCTCCGCCGGTCGTGGGGCACCCTGCGCTCCAGCCAGCCGTTCCGCACGCTGCTGCCCGCCTTTGTCTTCATCACCATCTCCACCGGGATTGTGCTCGCCGCCGCGCAATACCTCGCCACCTGGGTGCTGGGCGGCCGGGACTTGGTAGCGCTCATCGCGATGGCTTTCATCGCCCCCGCCCTCTTTGTCGCGCCGGTGTGGGGTGCCATCGCCCGCAGGATCGGCAAGGAGCGCACCTTCGTCATCTCGATTGTGCTCTTCGCCGTCAGCGCGCTCTGTGTGTTGCCGGCCCTCTGGTGGCCCGGACCGTGGATCCTCGTGCCGATTGCGGTCAGCGGCGTCGCGTTCGCCGGGCTTCGCGCCATGCCGCTGTCGATGCTTCCTGACGTGATCTCCCACGATGCGCGTCGCAACGGCGCCGGACGGGGCGGGGCGTTCGGCGGCATCTGGGCCGCCGCGGAGGGCCTCGGACTCACCCTCGGCGCGACTCTCGTGACGGTGATCCTCGCCGTCACCGGCTACACCGAGTCGGTGGCTGGCGAGCAGACCGTCCAGACTCCGCTTGCGCTGTTCGGGATCGTCGTGGCTTCGAGTCTCGTCCCGGCTGCGATCACGCTGCTCGCGCTGATCCCTCTCGCGCGGTACCCGCTGCGCCGCGGCGATGCCAACGTGCTCGACGGCACGGTGTCACTGATCCCCGGGATGCGGCCGACCCGAGCGCCCTTGCCCGATACCATCAGCCGGTGAGCCAAGTAGCGTCCAGACCACCACGCACGCGCGAGCTGCGTACGGGAGTGATGGCACGTTACGCGACGGGCGAGTTCGTCACCAGCGGGTTCGCGGCGCTGCCGGGTCTGGTGCTCGTCTACTACTTGACGGATTCGCTTGCGGTGCCGGCGCTGCTCGCCGGTGCGGTCGTGACGTTCGCGAAACTCTGGGACATCATCATCGACCCGATCGTCGGGGCGTACAGCGACCGCGAGTTCGCGGCCCGGGGGTCGCGGCGTCGGCTGATGCTGCTCGGCGCAGTCGTGCTGCCGGTGTTCTTCGTGGTCACCTTCGCTGTGCCGACCGGTACCGAACCGCTGCTTGCGGCGGTGTGGGTGTTCGTCGCGTTCCTGCTCGCCGCGACGGGGTTCTCGTTCTTCCAGGTGCCGTACAACGTGCTGCCCGCCGAGCTGGTATCGGGCTACGACGCCCGCACGCGCCTCCTGTCGGCGCGCGTCGTTGTGCTGACGGCGGCGATTCTGCTCTACGGTGGCGGAGGTCCGGCGGTCCGCGAGGTGGGCGTCGAACTGTTCGGTACCGACTTCGGCGGTTACCTGTTCATGGCGATCGGTGCTGCCGTCATCTTCATTGTCGCGATCCTCGTGACCTCGTCGGTCGAGAAGGCCGCTCGTGGCAAGCTCGTCACCCCGCCGAAGCCGGCATCCCGCGTCTTCACCGAGATCGCCGCGCCGCGCGATTCGATTGCCGTTCAGGCCCGTCGGGGGATCTCGATGCTTCGCACGTCGAAGCCGTTCCGCACGTTGCTCGTGACCTTCTTCACGCAGGCGCTCGCCGCAGGTGGGATGCTCGCCGGCACGCAGTATGTCGCCACCTGGGTGCTCGGCGACGCCAATGCGGTGACGGACCTGTTCATCGCCCTCATCCTTCCGGCGATCATCGCCGCGCCGCTCTGGGGTGTCGTCGCCCGTCGCATCGGCAAGGAACGCTCCTACGTCATCGCGACATCCATCTTCTTCCTCGCGGCGCTCTCGCTGACGGGACTGTTGCTGGTTCCGGGCTATTGGATCGTCGTGCCCATCGGCTTGGTCGGTATCGCGTATGCCGGCATCCAGGCGCTGCCGCTGTCGATGCTGCCCGACGTCATCGCCCACGATGCCCGCACCAACGGTCCCGGCCGCGGCGGCTCGTTCAGCGGAATGTGGACGGCAGGGGAAACCACCGGCCTCGCCTTCGGGACGACGATCCTCGCCGTCATCCTCGCCATCTCGGGATACCTCGAGTCGACCGCAGCCACCGCCGTCGAGGCGCAGCCGAACTCCGCCGTCTTCGGCATCGTGATGTCGTTCAGCGTCGTACCCGCCATCCTGATGGCGCTCTCGTTCATCCCGCTCTTCCGCTACCCGCTCCGCAAGAAGGATGTCGACATCGAGCAGCCCGGTGTAGCGGGTCCTCCCGCGGCGTGAATGCTCCCATTTGGGATCACTCACGCCGTGAGATATCCCAAATGGGAGCATTCAGCGCGGGGAGAGCGGAAGCTTCCGGGCCGTGAGGTCGCGGCCGCGTGCGGCGAGGGTATCGGCAAGCGTGAGGATGGCGGCGGCAGCCGGGTCGCTCGGGTCGGCCAGTACGACGGGGGCGCCGACATCCCCGCCTTCGCGGA
>NZ_JANMSQ010000187.1:0-2812 GCF_031389465.1 Pseudolysinimonas sp. | reverse complement strand
GCCGAGCGCGGGCTTGATGTCACGCGCAATCGAAGAGAGGATGCGAGCGTTGAAGTCGACCCCGAGCTGGTTGGGCACCGTCACGAGAATCGTGTCGGCGGCCTGCACCGCGGCATCCTGAGCCAGTTCCTCGGCGATCCGGTCGGGCGCACCGATGTAGGAGCGACCGAAGCGCGCGAGCCCGCCGTCGAGGTGGCCGACCTGGTCCTGCCCGTCGGCTTGGGCGCGCAGCCCGAAGTAGTGCTCGGTCTCGTCGTCGATGATCGGCAGGATGCTACGGCTGATCGAGACGCGCGGCTCACGGTCGTGCCCGGCGGCTTTCCAGGCATCGCGGTACAGCTGGATCTGTTCGGCCTGGAGGTCGGCGAGCGAGGCGCCGGTCTCTTCGGTGAGGAGCGTCGACGACATGAGGTTCATGCCCTGCTCGGCCGCCCACACCGCGGTAGCCCGAGTGCCAGCACCCCACCAGATGCGCTCGGGCAGCCCGGGGGAGCGGGGTTCGATTGCGAGCGGTCGCTCCATCCCGGTCATCTGCGGGTTCGACATCGCCACGCCGGCGCCGTCGATCGCGGCCCGAAACAGTTCCGTGTGACGTCGGGCGAGGTCGGCATCCGTTTCCCCGTCGTCGGGCAGGTAGCCGAATGACTCCGAGCCGCGGAGCGCGGTTTCGGGTGACCCGCGGCTGATGCCGAGCTGCAGTCGGCCGCCGCTCTGCAGATCGGCGGCCGCGGCATCCTCAGCCATGTAGAGCGGGTTCTCGTAGCGCATGTCGATGACGGCGGTGCCGATCTCGATCCGCGACGTGCGCGCGCCGATCGCGGCGAGCAGTGGGAACGGCGACGCTAGCTGCCGAGCGAAGTGGTGCACGCGCACGAACGCACCGTCGACACCGACCTCCTCGGCCGCGATTGCGAGCTCCAGGGTCTGCTGCAGGGCATCAGCCGCGGTCGCCACGAGCGATCCGTGACCGGGTGCCCAGTGGCCGAAGGATAGAAATCCGATGCGCTTCACCTTGACTGCAGCGCCGGGGGAGTCACGCACATTCCCGCATCGGCCCGCAAGGGGGTCAGATCGGGCAGAGTGGCGGGGTGGTTCTTCCGCGGTTCGTTCGCCCACCGGTCGCCTGGCTCTCGCGCACCCCGTTCTTCCGCAGCGTCGGGCCGAGCATCATGCCGCCGCTCGAGCGGGTCATGGACCGAGTCACCGGTGGCCGCATGCAAGTCAGCGGGCTTGGCGTGCCGACGCTCGTGCTGCACACGATCGGAGCGAAGTCGGGGCTCGAGCGCGACACGGTGCTGATGTACTGCCCCGACGGGCGCGAAATGCTCGTTGTCGGCAGCAACTTCGCACGAGACGCGCATCCGGCCTGGACGGCGAACCTGCTCGCGCATCCCGAGGTCGCGGTGAGTCTCCGTGGGCGCCGCATCGACGTGCACGCGGCTCCGCTGGATGACGTCGAACGCGAGCTCACCTGGCCGAAGCTGGAGCGCAACTGGCCCGGCTACCGCAAGTACGAGGTGACCGCCGGTCGCACCCTGCGGGTCTTCCGCCTCACTCCGCAATGACTACGGGTTCGCCGAGATAGGGACCGAGCCCAAGGTCGACGAGCACGACCCGTCCGGCGTATCGCGACCCCGGGTCGATCAGCAGGCCCGCCTTCGTCGCGCCGAACGTCACCGTGAGATCCGCGGGCAACACCGTCGGGTCGGGTACGGCGCCGTCGTCCGGCCCGATGCCGCTCGGGATGTCGACGGCCACGACACGCGGACGCTCGGGTGCATCGAGAACGGGCAGGATCGCGGCGACGACATCGCGCGCCGCGCCCCGAAGGCCGGGGGAGCCGCTGGTCCCGGTGCCGAGGATGCCGTCGAGCACCACGTCGGCAGCCGCGGCGAGCCGCGCGGCGTCGGCCGCATCCACCCACTGCGCGCCCGCCGAGATCGCCGCAGCGGCACCCTCGGCATGATGGCGGGAAGCCGTCGGCACGAGGTCGACGGTCACTCCATCGGCCGCGACTTCGGCGACGGCGAACAGCGCATCACCGCCGTTGTCCCCCGCCCCGACGAGTACCAGCACCCGGCGCGGAGCGAAGCCGCGGAGTTCAGCAGCAAGGGCTGCGGCCGCGTGGCGCATGAGAGGGATTCCGGCGGCAAGCAGAGGTCGTTCGGCGGCCCGCACCTGAGCCGCCGTGTAGCCGGCGCGGGGAGTCACGTCAGGTGAGCAGTGCGCGGCGGTCGGGACGCCCGGTGAACCACTCGGCGACGTACCAACAGGTCGGGATGATCGGGCCGGCGTCACGCGATACGACGTCGTTCACTGCGAACTCGACAAGCTCGCCGGCGAAACCGTGGCCGCGGAACTTCGGCACCGTCACCGTGTGGTGCATGACCGTGCCCACCCCCTGGTCGCGGTACTCGAGCACGCTCACCAGTTCACCGCTGCGACGTAGAACGTACCGATGCGCGTCTGGCTCGTGAGTGATCTCGTTCACCCGCCCAGAATAGCCGTGCGATCTTGAGCGAATCTTGAGGGTTGACGAGGTGGCATCCTGAGGTTGGTGGGGCACTCTGAATCCAGACGGAATACACCCCCCAAGTATTCCGTCCTCGAGTGGCAGCCCCCGCGAGGAACCCGAATCTCCTCGACAGCCACTCGGATGAGCGGAGGGGCCGGCTTTCCCCCCTATACCGGCCCCCCGCTCCCCTCAAAAAGTCCCCCGGAACCCCGCCAGATCGGGAAACGCCCCGGGCCCCGCGCGGCCGGCGGGCCGGGGTTGGCGGGCCGGGCGCGGAAGCGAACCCCCCCGCGCCCC
>NZ_JANMSQ010000168.1:0-1575 GCF_031389465.1 Pseudolysinimonas sp. | reverse complement strand
CTTCGCCCGGCGGGCCCGGCTCCCCGCTAGGCTTCGCGTCAACCTCGCGGGGCCTCTCCACCGTCGTAGCAGTGACGTACCGAACTAAGGAGCGCCGTGCCCATGTTGCGAATCATCCCTGTCGCCGCCCTGCTGACCCTGCTGCTCGCCGCGTGCGGCGGCGGCACACCACCCGACCCGGACGCCGGTGAGTCGGCAAGCCCGAGCCCCACCGTCACGGCGACCGACGAGACGGACGGCGCCGACGATCCCGACCCGGAGCCAGAACCCGAACCCGAACCCGAGCCCGAGCCCGGACTCAGTGCCTCCGACCGTGCGAACGTGCGCGACGCGATCATCAGCGGCAACACGGCGGCGATCGAGGGCTACCTGTCCGACCCGGTGAGGGTCATCATCATGTCGTCCGAATGCTGCTGGGACATCAGCCGGGCCGAGGCGGTCGCTGAGCTCTCCTACGTGACCGGTGCGCCCGGGCCCTGGAACTTCAGCCTGCCAGCGGCGACGACCGCCCCGTGGCACACCAACACCTATTACGGCTACCTCTTCACCGGCGACGACATCACCGGTCGTGCGTCCGACGGCACGATCGTCTCGTTCGGGATCGAGGGTGGTCAGATCACCAAGATCCTCATGGGATGGGATGAAGGCTTCTTCGACTGAGACGGCAGCGGGGTCCGGATCGCTCCGAACCCCGCTGTCGCGTGAAGTGATACTGATCAGAGGCTGCGATCCACCGGGTCAACCTCGGTGACCCGCTGCTCGACCCGCTCGCCGGTCACGGAATCCGTGCCGGTGCGCGACGTCGTGACCGCCTGACGGCGCCGCGCGAGCAGCACCAGCCCGATCACGAAGACGATGGCTCCGGCAGCCATCAGGATGTACCCGACCATGTCGAGGTTGACGATCTCAGCCTCGAAGTTCAGGGCGAAAACCAGAATCGCGCCGATGACGAAGAGAACGACGCCTGTTCCGATACTCATGTGATGCCTACCTTTCGCGGCCCGCAGTGGGCCACTTCGAACGCTAGGCACACGGGACGAACAGAGATACCGGGTTGACTTTCCAGGGAACGGTCAGGAGTAACGATCCTCAGGCACGTGGGGTGGCGCGGGCGGCGGCCCTGGCAGCGCGCGGTAGGGCCCCCACGATCCGGTCGAGCGTCGTCCCATCGTGCGCCGCGGTGACGAACCAGGTGTTCGACGCGTTGGTCGGAACGACGACATCCTGCTCGCGCAGCGCGTGCGCGAACGGTGGATGACGCCACGCCTCCTGATCCCGCGCGTCGGCTTCGTCGAGCACCGCACCTTCGCGGAAGGCGACCGAGAAGAGGGAGCCGGCCCGCGGGATGACGTGGGCGACTCCCGCGGCAGCGAGCGACTCATGCAGGGCCGCGACGATCGCGTCGGCCGCACGATCGACCTGGGCGTAGACCTCGGGAGTCGCGCGTCGCAATGTTGCGAGGACGGCTGCGCGCGCCTCCGCGGTCCAGCCGCGCGACGCGACCGCCCCACGCCCGAGGATCACCGCTGGTCCGCCGAGGGCTGCGAGCGACGCTCCGCCCCCGAACCCGCCGAG
>NZ_JANMSQ010000121.1:0-4027 GCF_031389465.1 Pseudolysinimonas sp. | reverse complement strand
TCGAAACCCACCCTTTCGAGACCCGGTAGGTGCGTGCGGCCTCCGCCTGCGACAGACCCTGGACGGTGACGGCGGTGATGATCAGACGAGCCTTCGACACCCCTCAGAGCGTGGCCGAGGGTTTCCTATGTCTTGAGACATGGGTTTCCTATGTCCTGAAACCAGACACTGTCAGCCCGACATTTTTGAGGTCGCTTTCTCAGCGGGAGCTGTTCGCGGTACGACCGCGCACGATCCCGACGAACACGTCGCACAGCGGATGCGACGCGCCGGTTGGCCATACCAACGAGATCCCGGTATCTGGTGCATCCCGAAGCGGTCGGGCGACGACATCCTTTCGCGACAGCGCCCGCGCGACCGACTGCGGCATGACGGCGACGCCGACGTTCGCCGCGACGAGCTCGACGACGTCCTCGCCGTCTCCCGCGAGGAGATCGATCGGCAGGACGTTCTCGCCGTCTAGGTCGGCGACGTCAATGGCATCCAGCGCTGCCACGAGCGAGCCGCGCGGTGCGACCACGACAGGAGCCTCCCGGTAAAGCGGGATCGCGTGCAGGTCGTCGTCGGCCGCAACGTCGCGCGCCAGAGCCATATGCGCGGTGCCGCCCCGCAAGGCCGCGAGAGCAGCCGACTGGGGGAGAGGCACGAGCTCCAATCGTCCGCCGGGGCGTCGCTCCCGCCAGACCCGTTCCCATTTGGCGGGCGTGACTCCGGGCACGAAGGCGACGACGAGCGGATCGGGCATGGGCTCAGGCTACGCGTGGGACACGTACGCTCGGATGTATGACCGACGCCCCGCGCGAAGACCGCCGCCAGCAGCCGAAGCCGCCGAAGCAGCAACTGCTCAGCCCGAAGACCGCGGCCGAGAAGCTCGGGGTGTTCCTGCCGGCGACGCCCGAGGAGTTCCGCTCTGTGCCGATCGCGCGGGATGCTCTGCAGGCACTTCAGACTGACCCCCCGGAGTGGTTGACCACGCTCCGTCGCGAAGGTCCGCACCCGCGCGGCGAGGTTGCACGTCGGCTCGGGGTGTCGAACTCGGCGCTCGCTCGGGCAGGGGTCAGTGACTCGATGACGACATCCGAAATTCGTACCCTCCTGGCCGCCCTGCCGGAGTGGCTCTCCATCGAGCGTGAGAAGCACCTGCCTGGCACCGGCGGCGCGCCTGGAACAGCTATCGGGGAGCGACCCGCGAGGCGCGATCCCGCCCCGGATCCCGACGACGACCAGTAGCGGTCAGCCCTCCGGCAACCGATCCTCACCGAGACCGACCGGCAGTCGAACGGTAATCGTTGTACCGTGCGCGACGGTGGAGTCGACCGCGATTGTTCCGCCGTGTGCGTGAACGATCTGCTGGGAGATCGAGAGCCCGAGGCCGACTCCCGGGATGGCGGCGCTCTGCACGTTGGAGGCTCGGAAGAACTTGGTGAACAGTCGGGGGATGTCGGCGGCAGGGATGCCGATACCGGTGTCCCGGACCCGGATGACGACCTCGCGGTCAGCGGTTGAGCCGTGCGCGGAGACCATCACCTCGCCGTCGGGGGCGGTGAATTTCACCGCGTTGTCGATGAGGTTGGCAAGCGCCCGTTCGAGGTGCGCGCCGTCGGCATCCACCATGACGTCGGGTCCGTCGCCCTCCATGCTGAGGGTGACGTCGCGGCTGGTCGCCAGCGGCTCGACTCTCGCCACTGCGCGTGACACCAGACCCGCGACATCCACCGGCGAGCGAGCGACGAGGCTCTCGAGGTCTTCCAGCCGGGAGGCGGTGAACGTCTCGTCGATGAGGCTCTGCAGTCGCGCACCGTTCCGTTCGATCGTGCGGAGCATGCTCATCGCGGCGGGAGGCATCTCGCCTGCGCTGCCATCCAGCAGAAGTTCGACGTGCCCGTTGATCGAGGTCAACGGCGTTCGGAACTCGTGATTGACCGTCACCAGCATGTCGGTTTTGGCTTGATCGAGCTCGGTCAGCCGACGCACGACCTCTTCCTGGGCGGCGAGCATCCGACCCAGCATCGCCTGACGGAAGACGATGGGCACGGCTCCCAGACCGACCGTCAAAGCGGCGAGCACGATAGCCAATTCCGACAGGTGCAGCGTCGTGCCCGTGACGAGCACCGCGAGTCCCGCGAGGACGGCGACCGCGGGAAGCACGACCGAGACTCCCCGGCGAGGTGCCGGGGAGTGCTCGGTTCGTGACGGCGTAACGCCGGCCCCCCACCAGGTAATGAAGGCGAGACCGATGGCCCACGTCGCATCGAGGGGGGTTCCGGCGAGGTAGGTGCCCGAACTCTCCAGGAGGGCGTATGCGATGTCTGCGGCGGCGAAGATTCCGAGACCCGTGATGAGCGCCCACCAGCGCCGACCGATCGTCATGGTGGGCACCGAGGCGAATCCTGCGATCACCGCGATCAAGATCAGGTCGAAGAGGGGGTAGGCGAGCGAGATCGTGCTGTCGAGCACGGTGTCGCCGGCCAGCGCGTCGGAGATCACCGGGCCGACCACGACGGCGAGAACTGCCGACGCCCCGACCGTGGCTACGGCAGTTTCCAACAGCACCAGGCGACCGACTCCGTGGAGGTGGCGACGCATGAGCGTCACAAGCGCAGCCACCATGAGGGGATAGAACAGCAGGTAGCCAACATCCGCGGGTGACGGGAATACAAGATAGCCGTCGGCATCCATCGCCAAGGAGTAGTACGAGTCGCCGATTGCCGCGAACGTCACGCCGGCGGCGGCGAGGACCACAGCGAGCTGAGTGAACCCGGTGCGACAGGCCACCAGCCAGAAGATCGCTACCGGAATCCACTGGGTGGCAAGCGCCACCCACACGTTGATGAGTGGATGAGTGTCGCCCCTCGACCCGAGGAGTCCGAAAAAGTAGACGATGTTGGCGCCGGCCATCAGCCAGAGCAGCGCGATGATTGCGCGGTGCAGCACCGGAGATTGCTCCCGCGCGCGGGCCATCGCAGCAGTCCGGAGCGCGGTCATACGGAAAGCTAACCTGCGGCGCGTCGGGTTCATCAGCCCCACTATGGGGCAATTGAGTTCAGTCGACCGCTCGGGCGTGCAGTACGAGCGCCTGCTGCGGGGCGAGGAGCGGCACGGGCAGCCCGAGGTCGGCGAGCAGCCGACCGGTGACCGTGATGCCGCCCTCGGCGAGCCACGCGGGCGGGGCATCCTGCACGACGTGCGGGCCGCCCCCGAGATCGAGCGGTTCGATCCGATAGCGGCGGTCGGGGTCGAGTCCCGGGAATCGCAGGGGCGGTGGCACCGCAACCGTTGGCGTCTCGAGAGTCACGAGCGCTATGAGCGCTTCGTCGGTGGCGGGGCTCACCAGTCCGTGCACGATCCGGG
This sequence comes from Pseudolysinimonas sp., assembly GCF_031389465.1. GTDB lineage: Bacteria > Actinomycetota > Actinomycetes > Actinomycetales > Microbacteriaceae > Pseudolysinimonas_A. The sequence continues at coordinate 676 of NZ_JANMSQ010000121.1, read as the reverse complement.
CGTCGCCGGCTTCGTCGGTGCGCACTGTGCGCCCCCCGGTCACGAGCGGCCGAAGCGCCTTGACAGTCGCGATCCATGCCCGCAGGTGCGCACGGTCGGCGTCGCTCGCCGTCGCCAGATCCCACTCGATTCCCGCGCTGCCGAACAGGGCTGTCGCGAGGCGAAACGACAGGTCGTGGGTGCGGCCGCTGATGTGCGCGCGGGGAGCACCGACATGGCCACCGAGCAGTTCCGGCGGCATGAGCAGCCCGCTGTAGCGCTGGATACGCTGCCGATCGAGGGCGTCGTTCGTGTCGCTTGTCCAGAACCGGTGCACCCGCTGCGCCATGCCGAGATCGACTCGCGCCCCGCCGGAGGCGCAACTCTCGATCGCGAGCGCCGGGAATCGCTCCCGGAGCGCATCGATGAGGGCGTAGACCGCCCGGGTGTGTGCGGCCGCAGTGCCGGCGTGCTGGTCACGGTTGTGGTCCCACTTGAGAAAGGCGATCGGATACTCGGTGAGCAGTGCTGTCAGGGCCTGCAGCACGTGTGCGCGCGCTGCGGGCACGGTGAGATCGAGGGTGTGCTGGTGGCGCCACGGAGGGGGGACCGCAGCCTCCGCACCAATGTCGGCGAGCATCCAATCGGGATGCTCGCGCGCCAGCCGGGAGTCGGCACTGACCATCTCGGGCTCGAC
>NZ_JANMSQ010000103.1:0-7751 GCF_031389465.1 Pseudolysinimonas sp. | reverse complement strand
GACAGCCGCTCGCCGGTCTCGACATCGAAAGCGTGGATGTGCGCCGGCGTCGGGTTGACGACGATCTTTTCTCCCGGGTTCGGGTGGTTGCGGCCGTCGACGCGCGCGACGATCTCGACCCGTGCTCCGTCGACCTCGGTGTGTCCGTACAGGTAGCCGTCGGCGCCGAGCTCTTCGACGACGTCGACCTCGACCGGAAGGCCCTGGCCCTGGTTGGAGATCGTCAGATCTTCGGGGCGCACGCCGATCGTGACCTTCTTGGCCTTCGTGCCGGAGGTCACCTCCTTCTCGACCTTCGCGGTGGCGGTGCCGAACTTCAGCCCACCATCGACGATGTCAGCGTCGAACAGGTTCATCGCGGGGCTGCCGATGAAGCCGGCGACGAACACGTTCTGCGGGCTCTCGTAGAGGTCGCGCGGAGTACCGACTTGCTGCAGCACGCCATCCTTGAGCACCGCGATGCGGTCACCCATCGTGAGCGCCTCGGTCTGGTCGTGGGTGACGTAGACCGTGGTGACGCCAAGGCGGCGCTGAAGGGATGCGATCTGGGTGCGGGTCTGCACGCGCAGCTTGGCGTCGAGGTTCGACAGCGGCTCGTCCATGAGGAAGACCTGCGGCTGACGGACGATCGCACGGCCCATCGCGACGCGCTGACGCTGACCACCGGAGAGCGCCTTCGGCTTGCGGCCGAGGTAGGGCTCCAGGTCGAGCAGCCGGGCGGCTTCGAGCACGCGCTGCGCCCGCTCCTCCTTGTTGATGCCGGCGATCTTGAGCGCGAAGCCCATGTTCTCGGCGACCGTCATGTGCGGGTAGAGCGCGTAGTTCTGGAAGACCATCGCGATGTCGCGATCCTTCGGCGGAACATCGGTGATGTCCCGGTCGCCGATGAGGATGCGGCCCGAGTTGACCTCTTCGAGGCTGGCGAGCATCCGCAGCGTCGTGGACTTGCCACAACCAGAAGGGCCGACCAAGACGAGGAATTCTCCGTCTTCGACCTTCAGGTCGATCTGGTCGACAGCGGGGCGGGTGGAGCCGGGATAGAGGCGGCTCGCCTTGTCAAACGTAACTGTTGCCATAGGAATACTGCTCCCGTTCACCGGCAGGTACGTGCCGGACGATCCGTAGTGAATGGATGGAATGCGCCGAGCGACGTCGGTCGGCACCCCCCGATTATGGCACGTCCGCTCGCACCGCGTTCAGCTGGTGTGCGGCCACCTCCCAGCGAGGGACTCTACGCTCGCATCCGGCGTGCCTGCCCCCACCGCGGTTGCCCGCGGCCTGGCGAGTGCAGTAGCTTGGCGCCTGTTTGCCCCACCCGAACGAGGACCTTATGAGTGAATCCCGCGAAGCCGCGCGGGAGCGTGCGCGCGAAATCCGCGCACAGCACCGTAAGCGCGACCGTCGACGCCGTTTCGGGGTCGTCGCTGCGGTCATCGGCGGGGTGGTTGTCGCCGGACTCATCGTGACGTTCGTGCTCGTGAGCTCGCTTCGACCGTCGACGCGCGGTCCGCAGAACATGCAGAGCGACGGTCTCAAGATCGGCGAGGGATTCGCGGCGGTCCGCACCCCGGCCCTCGGTGTCGGGGACACCCCGGTCGCCTCTGAGCCGAACCCCACGGATGTCGTCGACATCCAGATCTACTACGACTACCTCTGCCCCAACTGCGGTGCTTTCGAGGAGCGCAATGGCGACCAGTTGCGCGAATGGATCGAGAACAACGCCGCGACCGTCGAGTACCACCCGATCGCGATCTTCACGGCGAAGTCGGCGGGCACCCAGTACTCGCTGCGCGCGGCAAACGCCGTCGCCTGCGTCGCCGAACTGTCACCCGACCAGTTCTTCGACTACCACGAGGCGCTCTTCGCCGACCAGCCTGAGGAGAACACCCCCGGCTTCACCGACGACGAGCTGCTGGCAATCGCCGAGGAGGCGGGAGTCGAGCATCTCGGCAACGTCGAGAAGTGCATCGACACCCAGCGCTTCCGGGTCTGGGTGAACGAGGCGACCCAGCGCGCACTCGCCGGGCCGATCGCCGGAACCGAGGTGGCCTCGATCGCGTCGACCCCGACGATCATCGTCAACGGCGAAGAGTTCAAGTACACGACGGCATTCGACCCGAACGAGTTCGCCCAGTTCGTGGCCCGTGCCGCAGGGCAGTCGTTCAGCGACAACCCGACGCCGACACCGACGCCCACGCCGACCGAGACACCGGCGCCATAGCCAGTACGATCGACCAGAATGCCCCCGTAGCTCAACGGCTAGAGCCCCTATCTTGTAAATAGGAGACAAGGGTTCAACTCCCTTCGGGGGCTCTGTCTGTCGTCGGTCGTACGGTGCGCGCCATGAGAGACTGCGCCAACTGCGGTACCGAGACGAGCAACCCGAAATTCTGCTCTCGGAGCTGCCGAGCTTCCTTCTGCAACCGAGGCGTGCGTCGTCACGGTCAGGCACCCGGCGAATGCCGCCAGTGTCTGGCGCCCCTCGACCGACGGAGGCATCCGTTCTGCTCGCTCACCTGCCATCAAGAGTCCCTCGCCGAACAGCGAATCAAACGCTGGCTGGCCACCGGTCTGCCGGTCACCAGATCCTCACGGGTGCGATTCGGGACTGGATCATGATGGAGCAGAACGGCGGGTGCGCGATCTGCTGTCGGGAACCGACGTGGAATGGTGCGACGCTGGTGTTCGTGCTCGACCACATCGACGGCGACAGCGGCAACCACGTCGGCGCCAACGTGCGGATGATCTGTCCCAACTGCGACAGCCAGCTGCCCACCTTCAAGGCGCGCAATCGCGGCAACGGTCGCCACTTCCGCCGCGAGCGATATCGGGCCGGGCTCTCCTACTGATGGCCGCAGCCCCGCCGATCCCGCCGGCCGCGGCCCCCGGTCGTCTCGCCTTCGCGCTCGTCGCGGCGTTCGGCACGGGCACCCTCGTCGCGCTGCAGACGCGCCTCAACGGCGAGCTCGGGCAGCGGCTCGGCGACGGGTTCCTCGCGGCCTTCATCTCGTTCGGGTCGGGTTTCGTCATCCTCGCGGTCGCCGCCCTCGTCTGGCGCCCGGGTCGGCGCGGAATGGTGCGGGTGGCGCGGGCCTTGCGGGAGCGCACCATCCCATGGTGGCTCGTGCTCGGGGGGGCCGGGGGTGCGTTCTTCGTGCTCGGTCAAGGGCTCACCGTCGGGGTGCTCGGTGTGGCGCTCTTCACGATCGCGGTGGTCTGTGGGCAGACGGTGAGTTCCCTGCTGCTCGACCACCGCGGCCTCGCCCTCATGCCGGCCACGTCGGCCACCCCGCAACGCGTCATCGGGGCGGCACTCGCTGTGGTCGCCGTCGGGATCGCCGTCTCTGACCGGCTGCGACCCGACGCTCCCTACCTGGCAGTCGTCATCCCGCTGGCGGCAGGGCTGTTCGTCGGCTGGCAGCAGGCCGTCAACGGCCAGGTGCGGCAGGTCTCGGGTTCGGCTTTCACGGCGACGTTGGGCAACTTCCTGGCCGGCACGGTTGTGCTCGGTATCGCCCTGCTCGTGCACACCGCCGTAGCCGGGTGGAATCCCGACTTCCCCGCGGACTGGTGGCTCTACCTCGGCGGGCTCGTCGGGTGCGTGTTCATCGCCTCACAGGCGGTCATCGTGCGGACGACCGGCGTGCTGCTCATGAGTCTCGCGCTGCTCGGCGGGCAGCTGGTGGCATCCGTCGTCTTCGACCTGTTCGCGCCGGTGTCGGGAACGGGCCTCCACCTCGTCACGGCCATCGGCAGCGCACTCGTGCTCGTCGCCGTGGTCGTCGCAGCGTTCCCGGTCCGCGCGGTCAGAGCGAGCTGAGCAGGTCGTTCGCCTTCCCGGGCTTGCGGCGTCCGCCCTTCGACTTCTTCGTGCCGCCGATGTAGAGCCAGCCGAGCAGGTACTCGTCGGGTTTCAGGTCGTGCATCCGGTGCACCGCACCGGATCGCGTGTAATGACCGGTGCGCCACATGACGCCCCAGCCGGCCTCGTCGAGCACGAGGCTCAGCGCGTGTGCGACGCCCGAGGCGACGGCTTCCTGTTCCCACCCGGGCACTTTGTGGCTCGGTTTCGGCGACACGACGACGGCGATCAGCAGCGGCGCACGGAGCGGCTTGGCTGCCATCTTCTCGGCCGCGCCGCCGTCGAGTCCGGTGGCCTCGACGATCGACGCGCCGAGTCGACGACGTGCATCGCCGCGCAGCGCGATGAGCCGCCACGGCCGAAGCGAACCGTGATCGGCGACGCATGCCGCGGCCTCGATGAGTGGCACCAGCTCGCGCTTCGTGGGAGCGTCGTCGTTCACCGACGGCTGCGAGCGCCGCCGCCGCATCCCCTCGGCGATCGGCCCGGTGCTCATGAGCGGACGCCCGTCACGACTCGGCGTGGAACCCGAGCGACAGCGAGTTCATGCAGACGCGCAGGCCGGTCGGTGTACCGAAGCCGTCGTCGAAGACGTGACCGAGGTGCGAGCCGCAGTTGGCGCAACGCACCTCGGTGCGCACCACCCCGAGCGAGCGATCTTCGATGAGCTCGACGGCATCCGGGTTCACCGAGTCGTAGAACGACGGCCAGCCGCAGCCGGAGTCGAACTTCGTGCCGCTCTTGAACAGCTCGGCATTGCACGCCGCACAGGTGTAGAGGCCGGAGCGGCTCTCGTCGAGCAGCTCACCGGTCCAGGCTCGCTCGGTGCCGGCTTCGCGCAGCACCTTGTACTGCTCGGGGGTGAGCTCTGCGCGCCATTGGTCGTCGGTCTTCGCGACCGAATAGTCCTTGCCGCTGGTGTTCATCACGTGTCCTTACGGGTGTCCGCGGCGGGCCGGATGGCCACCTCCCTATTCAACCGGAGGCGGGGTGATTCCGTTCCCATCAGGCTACAACAAAGGTTAGGTAAGGCTGTCCTTTGACAAACGTGCTCTTGTTCCTTACGGTCGAGGTTAGCTAAGCCTAAGCTAACTCTCCAACGAAAGACACCGATGAGCACTCCTGCGTCCCGACCTCTCCTGCGGCCCTTCGTGATTCTTCTGAGCCTCGTGCTCGCACTCGCGGGGCTGAGCGTTTCGACCCTCCCCGCGGCCGCCGCCGAGGGTGATGTCGCGGGGGCGACCCTGGAATGGGGAGTCAAGGCCTCGTTCCGCAGTTACCTCGTCGGACCGATCGCGCACGGACACTGGACGGCCTCCGGAGTGACCGACTCGACCCCGTTCGGCTGGAGTGGAGGATCGGGCGCGGCGCCCGGCGGGAGCGGTGCCGTCGCCTACGCCGGAAGCCTGCAGTTCCAAGGGCACCAGGGCTACGGCGTCGCTGCCGAAGAGTACGCGCTCGACCTCACCTTCTCCGACGTAACCGTGCGCGTCACCAGCGCGACGACGGCGGAACTCGTGCTCGACGCGCGCAGCCGGGTCCTCGCCGACCCCACGACCTTCGTTGAGCTGAACGACGCGGTAATCGCGACGCTTGATCTCGCCGGCGGTACCGACGCCTCGACGAGCGGTGTCATCGCCTGGAACGGCGTACCCGCGGTGCTCACCGCCGATGGCGCGACGGCGTTCGGCGGGTTCTACCCGGCTGGCACCGCGCTCGACCCCGTGAGCTTCTCGTGGCCGGTCGAGACGGCTCCCGAGCCAGAGCCGGTCGTTCCCACCATCTCGGTCTCGGAAACGACGGATCTCGAGAGCGGCGATGTCGTGACGGTTACCGGCACGGGTTTCGGCCCGAACGAGACGGGTGGTCCGCTGGGCACACGTCCCCCGCTCGCCGGAAAGTTCAGCGGTGTGTACGTGACGTTCGGCACGTTCCTGGATGTCTGGAAGCCCAGCGAGTCGGCTCCGTCGAGCGCGCGCAAGACAGCGCTCGGGGCGACGAAGTGGGTGGTGGATGCCGATGATGTCGCGACCATCGGCGGCGCGGCTGCGGGAGCCATCGCCATCGACGAGGACGGGTCGTTCTCGGTTGAGATCGCCGTGACCGACAACTTCGCCGGAGCTCTCGCCGACGGCAACTACGGCATTTACACCTACCCCGGTTCGGGCGCGACGTATGCGCCCTTCGAGACCTTCACCCCGATCTCCTTCGCGACCGAGACCACCCCGACCGCGCCCCCGGTCGACCCGGTCACGACGCCCGCGCCGGGCTCGCTCGGCTGGGGGATCAAGGCGTCGTTTCGCGAGTATGTAACCGGCCCCATCGCGAACGGATCGATCTCGGTCAGCAGCGGCGCAGGTGTCGCGGGCGGGGGCTACTGGTTCCCGCAGTCTTCCGCCGGCGTGACCGCCACCACGGTCGACATCGCCTATCGCGGTGCGGTGACCTTCACGGGTCATAGTGGGGCGCTCAACCTTCGCATCGCCGACCCGGGGGTGCGCATCACGAGCGCCACGGCAGCGGTCTTGTCGGTCGCCACCGGGAGTGGGCGGGTCGACTTCGCCACCCTGAACCTCGGCGCGGCGACCGCGACGACGGATGCCAGCGGCGCACGGACCTACACGTCGACTCCGGCCACCCTGACGTCGGCGGGCGCGGCGAGTTTCGACGGGTTCTACGCCGCCGGAACGGCGCTTGATCCCGTCACCTTCACGATCGGGTCGGCGAACGTGGCGAGCGGTCGCACGTCGACGACGTCGGCAGCATCCGCAGCGACACATACCCCGGATGCCACCCCGCCGGCGACCGAGGGCATCGACTCCGAGCAGTCCGACTTCACGGAGGGCGAGGAGGGCACCTTCACGGCCGCCGGCTTCCTGCCGGGCGAGTCGGGCATCCTCGCGGTCATCTACTCCGAGCCGACCGTGCTCGCGACCAACGTGACGGCGGATGCCGACGGGGCCGTCACCTGGAGGGGCAATCTCCCGACCGGCCTGACCGGCGAGCACACCTTCACCTTCCAGGGCTCGGTCGATCGGGGCATCGTGCTCGACATTGCCGCGGCGGATGTCGTCGGCTGCACGGTCGAGGGTGCTGAGCTGACCTGGGGCTTCAAGGAGTCGTTCCGCGCCTACATCGACGGATCCATTGCCAACGGCGAGTGGGCGACTGCCGACGGGGCGACCTACGAGACCCCGGCATTCGGGTGGGCGAACGGCACCGGTGGTTACGACGCCGAGACCGAGGATGCCGACCTCGCCTTCACCGGTTCGGTGCGGTTCACCGGCCACGGGGGCGTGCTCGACACGACGATCGCGAATCCCCGGGTCGTGATCGAGGGTAATCGCGCGGTGCTGCTGCTCGACGTGACGGGAACGACGCAGGACGGGGCTCCGGTCTCAAGCGTGGGCGTCGAGTTCGCCGAACTCGATCTCGACGCCGCTGAGCGGGCGGGCGGCGGTGACCTCATCGCGTTCACCAGCATCCCGGCGGTGCTCACCGACGCGGGAGCAGCGGCGTTCGGCACCTACCCGGCGGGCGAGGCGCTCGACCCGCTCGACCTCTCGATCACGGTCGACCCGGCGTGTGGAGAAGCGGCCTCGACGACAACTTCCCTCGAGACGTCGGTCGACTCCGAGAATGCCTCCGCGGTCTCGTCGTGGCCGTGGATCGTCGGCGCGCTGGTCGTGCTGCTGATCGCCGCGGCGATCGTGATCCTCACCCGGCGCGCCCGACGGGTGTAGCTCGTCGATCGTGGCCGTGGGGCTGGCAGGATGACCGCCATGCCCTTCGACACGCGGCCTCATGGGGCCGCTGCTCAGGAGAACCGCAGCCCGACGGCCGACTGGTACGAACGTGCTGCCACCCGCGACCTCGTCGGCCACTCCGC
>NZ_JANMSQ010000073.1:0-10177 GCF_031389465.1 Pseudolysinimonas sp. | reverse complement strand
GGCACTCGAGAACTACAACCTGCTGCACCGCCTCTGGCGCGAGGATGTCGTCGACTGGGAAGGCGAATACCGCACGCCGCTGCAGGGCTTCACCTCGACACCCCGCCCGCTCGACGACGTTCCCCCGTTCGTCTGGCACGGGTCGATCCGCACCCCCGAGATCGCCGAGCAGGCCGCCTACTACGGAGACGGGTTCTTCGCGAACAACATCTTCTGGCCGAAGGAGCACTACCTGCGGCTGATCGACTTCTACCGCCAGCGTTTCGAGCACTACGGTCACGGCACCGCGAAGCAGGCGATCGTAGGCTTGGGCGGTCAGGCCTTCATCGCGAAGAAGTCGCAAGATGCCTGGACGAATTTCCGCCCCTACTTCAACGAGGCACCGGTCTACGGTCACGGCCCGACGATGGAGCAGTTCGCCGCCGGCACCCCGCTGTCGGTCGGCAGCCCGCAGGAGGTCATCGACAAGACGCTGACCTTCCGTGACACGTTCGGCGACTACCAGCGGCAGCTCTTCCTCATCGACCACGCGGGGCTCCCGATTTCGATGGTGCTCGAGCAGCTCGAACTGCTCGGAGGCGAGGTCGTGCCCGTGCTGCGACGTGAACTCGCGGCTCGCCGCGACCCAGAAGTTCCGGACGCCCCGACCCACGCGAGCCTCGTCACCGCCAAGTACGGCACGGAGGCCCCGCGTCAGCCGAAGCCGAACGCGAACCGCGGCGACAACGTGACCGGCGGCTCGCCCTATCAGGATTCACCGGGCCAAGACACCGACGAGTCTGCGGCCTGATGTCCGGCAAGGCTCGTCTCGCGAACGACGCCTGGGAGTCGCTTCTCACGGTGCACGCGACCTTCATGAAGTCGTTCGCTGCCGCGCCCATCTGGGGTGAGGTGTCGATGAAGGAGTACGACGTGCTCTACGCGCTCACCAAAGCGGATGCGCCGGTGCGCATCACCGACCTCCATCGGCGCGTGTTGCTCAGTCAGCCGGCGCTCTCGCGGATGGTCGACCGGCTCGTCGTGCGCGGTCTGGTCGAGCGGTGCGAGGATGCCGGCGACCGGCGGGTTGTGCGTCTCGCGCTGACTGCCGAGGGTCGCAACCAACAGCGCGAGGTGGGCCGCGCCCACGCCCGTGATGTCGCGGCGGCGATGACCGCTGAAGTGACCGACGCCGACCTCGAAGAACTGCAACGGATCACCCGGGCGCTGGTGAGCTCACAGGAGAAGACATCATGACGAAAACCCTCGTAGTCGTGAACGCCGGCACGGGCGACCCGTCGTCGACGCGGCTGCTCGCCGACCGCACGGCCCAGCGCGTCGCTGCCCTCGCTGCCGAGAACGGCCATTCAGTCGATCACGAGCGAGTCGACATCCGCGTGATCGACCTGCGCGAGATCGCCGCCGAGGTGACTACCGCACTCGTGTCGCAGCACGTCGGCCCCGACTTGCGCGCGGCCCTCGATGCAGTGGCCGCCGCCGATGGGATCATCGCGGCGACTCCGGTCTACGCAGCGGGCCCGAGCGGTCTCTTCACCTCGTTCTTCCAGGTGCTCGAGACCGATTCCCTCATCGGAACTCCCGTCGTGCTTGCCGCGACCGCGGGCACCGGTCGGCACGCGCTCGTCGCCGACGACCAGATGCGCGGGATGTTCGGCTACCTGCGCGCGATGACTGTGCCGACGGCGCTCTTCGCTGCCCCAGAGGACTGGGCGGATGCGGCGCTCACGGCGCGCATCGATCGCGCCGCACGGGAGCTGGTCACCCTCATGACCTCGGGCGTCACCGAGGCGGTGCGGCGCGGGAACGCCTCCCGCTACCAGACGCAGCTCGGGTCGCCCAACGACACCGGCATCCGGCTCGACAGCGACCTCATGCGCCTCGCGGCGGGCGGCGGCGAGCGGACGGGTCCGCGCCCGGTCTGACCGCTGTCTGAACGCTGTGACACGATGGCGGTCATGACCGACCGGCTGATGCTGCTCGACACCGCCGGGATCTACTTCCGGGCGTTCTACGGCGTGCCCGATACGGTGACCGCACCTGATGGCACCGTCGTGAACGCCGCACGCGGCACGCTCGACATCGTCGCGCGCCTCGTCTCCCAGTTCCAGCCGACGCACCTCATTGCCTGCTGGGATGACGACTGGCGCCCGCAGTGGCGGGTCGACCTCATCCCGACCTACAAGACCCACCGGGTCGCCGAGGTGATCGAAGTAGGGCCCGACGTCGAGGTGATCCCCGACCCACTCACCGTTCAGGTCCCGATCATCGCCGAGTCGCTTCGGCTGCTCGGCATCCCGATCGTCGGCGCCGCGGAACACGAAGCCGACGACGTCATCGGGACCCTCGCCTCCACGGCGACCATGGCGGTGGATGTCGTCACCGGCGACCGCGACCTGTTCCAGCTGGTCGACGACGTCCGAGACGTGCGGGTGATCTACACGGGCCGCGGGATGGCGAACCTCGAGATCCTCGACGATGCCGCGATCGAGGCGAAGTACGCGATCACTCCGACGCAGTATGCGGCGTTCGCGGCGATGCGCGGCGACCCCTCAGACGGACTGCCGGGCGTCGCCGGCGTCGGCGAGAAGACCGCTGCGGGGCTGCTGCGGGAGTTCGGCGACCTCGACGGCATCATCGCTGCGGCGGCTGATCCGAGCACCGCGCTGTCACCGGCGGTGCGTGCGAAGCTGCTCGCCGCATCCGATTATCTCGCCGTCGCCCCGGCGGTCGTGAATGTCGTGCGCAACCTGGCTCTGCCTGCCGTCGATGCCACCATCCGACCGCTCACCGCCGGTCAGGTCGAGGCAGCGTCGGCGTTCGCCGAGCGGTGGGGTCTCGACTCGGCGATGGCCCGCATCCTCAGCGCTTTGCCGACCGAGAGTTAGGCGACGGGCGGCCCCGAAGCCCGATGGACGCGATTAAGCCTCGCCGCGCACGACCTCCACGGTTTCGCGTGCGATCTGCAGTTCCTCATTGGTGGGAACGACGAGGACGGCGACCGCTGAGTCTGCCGGCGAGACGACCCGAGCGGCCACTGATGGCGTGGAGTTGAGGGTGTCGTCGACGACGATGCCGAGGAAGCCGAGGCGATCGACAGCGCGGGCTCGCACCCGCGAACTGTTTTCGCCGACTCCCGCCGTGAAGACGAGCGCGTCGATGCCGCCCAGCTCAGCGGCGTAGGCGCCGATGTAGCGCTGGACCCTCGTCACATACACCTCGAACGCGAGCGCCGCGGCCTGGTCGCCGCGATCGACGGCGCTGATCAGGTCGCGCATGTCGCTGTGTCCGCCAAGCCCCTTCAGCCCGCTCGAGCGGTTGAGCAGATCGTCGAGCCCGGCCGCGTCGTACCCGCCGACCCGCTGCAGGTGCACGAGCACCGCAGGATCGATGTCACCCGACCGGGTTCCCATCACGAGCCCTTCGAGCGGCGTCATCCCCATCGAGGTGTTCACGCTCACCCCACCCGCGACGGCTGCTGCGGAGGCACCGTTGCCGAGATGCAGCACGACGAGTCGCAGCTCCTCCAGCGGCCGGCCGAGCACCTCGGCGGCGCGGCGAGTGACGTACCGGTACGAGGTTCCGTGAAACCCATACCGCCGAACCCCGTGCCGCGCCGCGACCGCAGCGTCGATCGCGTACGTGTAGGCCTCGGGCGGGAGGGTCGCGTGATAGGCCGTGTCGAAAACCGCGACGTGAGGCACGAACGGCAGCACCGCCCGCGCCGCACGGATCCCCACCAGCCCCGGAGGGTTGTGCAGCGGCGCGAGAACCGCGAGCCGCTCGATCTCGGATTCGACGGCGTCGTCGATAACCGTGGCCCGCACGAACACCGTGCCGCCGTGCACGATCCGGTGCCCGACCGCGTCAATGCTCTCGGCATCCAGGCCTTCTAGGACGGCGGCGAGTGCGGCCGCGTGATCCGGCACGACCGAACCCGGGTCGCCGATGCGTTCCACGAGGCCAGAGACGACGGAGGCACCGGATTCAGCTTCGAGCACCTCGTACTTGAGCGACGACGATCCGGCGTTGACGACGAGAACGCGGGTCATTCCGCATCCTGGGCTTGGATCGCCGTGATCGCGATGGTGTTCACGATGTCGCGCACCAGTGCGCCCCGGGACAGATCGTTGATCGGCTTGTCAAGGCCCTGCAGCACGGGGCCGATCGCGACGGCACCCGCGGAGCGCTGCACGGCCTTGTAGGTGTTGTTGCCGGTGTTGAGGTCGGGGAACACGAAGACCGTCGCCCGCCCCGCCACGTCGGAACCCGGCATCTTCGATGCCCCCACCGTCGGGTCGGCGGCGGCGTCGTATTGGATGGGCCCGGCCACCGGCAACTCGGGCGCTCGCTGCCTGACGAGTTCTGTCGCGGCACGGACCCGGTCGACCTCGGCGCCGGATCCCGACTCGCCGGTGGAGTAACTCAGCATCGCGACCAGCGGCTCGATGCCGAACTGGCGCGCCGTCGCCGCCGACGAGATGGCGATGTCGGCCAGCTGTTCGACCGTCGGCTCCGGGATGACGGCGCAATCGCCATAGACCAGCACGCGATCGGCGAGCGCCATGAGGAACACACTCGAGACGACCGACACGCCCGGCGAAGTCTTCACGATCTCGAAACCCGGCCGGATCGTGTGCGCCGTCGTGTGGCGCGCTCCGGAAACCATGCCGTCGGCGAGGCCGAGGTGCACCATGAGCGTTCCGAAGTACGACCCGTCGGTCACGGTGTCGGCGGCAGCCTGCCGTGAGATGCCTTTGTGCTTCCGGGCTTCTGCGTAGACGTCGGTGAACCGTGCGTGCAGGTCAGGGTCGGTCGTCGCGATCACCCGAGCGGCCGTGAGATCCACCCCCAATTGCCCCGCTCGCTGCCGTATGGCGCCTTCGTCGCCGAGGATCGTGACGTCGGCGATGCCGCGTTCCAACACGATGCCCGCAGCCTGGAGGATGCGGTCGTCGTCGCCTTCGGGCAACACGATGTGCTTGCGATCCGCACGGGCGCGCTCGATCAGAAGGTGCTCGAACCGCAGGGGGGTCATCACGGGCGACGATGGCAGACTGAGCTGGCGCACCAGTTCGGCGACCTCGACGTGGCGTTCGAACAGGGTCAGCGCGGAGGCGTACTTCTGGGGACTGTCGGCGGCGAGGCGGCTGCGCGCGTGGGTGATGCGCACCGCGGTGTCGAAGGTGCCGAGAGAGTTCGTGGCGATCGGCAGAGTTGCGCCGAGACCGTCGAGCAGCTGCTGCACGGCAGGTGAAACCGCGAAGCCGCCGTTGAGCACGATACCGCTGAGATCCGGGAAGGTCGGCGACAGATGGGCCATCAAGGCCCCGAGAACCACATCCGACCGGTCGGCGGGAACGACGACGATCGCATCGTGGGTGAGTCGCGGCAGAACGTTGTCGAGCGACATCGCGGCGACGACAGTGTCGCGCACGGGCCGGTCGAGCCCGGCTTCATCACCTGAGATGAGGGTCGCCTCCGCGGCGGTGAGTACGTGGCGAAGGAGTGGCGCCGTGAGCTCGGCATCCTCAGGGATGGCCCACGCCGGAACCTCGAGGCGGTCAGCAGTGAGGGCGGCGACCACTCCCCCGAGTGCCGACGGTTCCGTGCGGTTGACAATCACGGCGAGCACCGAGGCGTGCTCGGCTTGCAGCTCGTCGATCGATACGCGCGCAAGGCCGGCCAGCGACTCGGGCGAACGGAACCCGGCATCCTCGCTTCGCCCTCCCAGCACCAGCAACACGGGCGCCGCGAGATTCGCGGCGATACGTGCGTTGGTCGCCAGTTCCGTCGGTGAGCCCACATCCGTGTAGTCGGAACCCAGGATGATGACCGCGTCGCAAGCATCCTCCATCGCGCCGAAGCGGTCGACGATCTGCGAGAACGCGCCGTCGAGATCGTCGTGCACCTGGTGATAGCTCGAGCCGACGCACTCCTCGTACGTGAGGTCGGCGCTCGCATGCTCGAGGAGCATCTCCAGAACGTAGTCGCGGTCCGGCCCCGAGCGCGTAATCGGCCGGAATACCCCGACTCGAGCCACCGAGCCTTTGAGGTTCTCGAGCAACCCCACCGCGATCGTCGACTTGCCCGTGCCCCCCTCGGCCGAAGTCACGTAGATGCGGGTCGCCACGATCCCACGCTACGGGATGCTCGTTCCCGCCTCACCGCACCGGCTACCAGGTGGAGTCGCCGCGAATGACAGCGTCGGAGCCCCCGTCGATGAAGACGACCTGCCCGCAGAGGTGAGCGTTCTCTTCGCTGGTGAGCCAAGCGAGCAGATAGCCGACGTCGCGAGGCGGGAAGATCCCGTTGAGCGGCATCGGCACCAACTGCATCAGGGCCGCTCGGGATTGCTCGCTGCCGGTGAGCTTCGCGGTCATCGGGGTCTCGACAACCCCGGGAGCCACGGCGTTGAGCGGGATGCCCGCCCCCGCCCACTCCGGGTTCGCCGCGTTTCGGCGGATCCATCGGGCGAGAGCACGCTTCGTCGTGCCGTAGATGAGGTTGGCCGCATCGCCGCGTGCGGCCTCCAGTTCGGTGCCGCGCGCAAGCCCGGCTGTCTCGTCACCGGCGAGCAGCGCGTCGAGCAGCACGTCGTCGGGCGGAAGAAGCGACGCCGTCGACGCCGTTGCTACGGCGCGCGGGGCTGCGGAGCCAGCGAGTAGGGGTCGGAGCCCGGTCAGAGTCGCGACGGCGCCGAAGTAGTTCACGGCGACGGTGATGGCTTTGGGCGCAACGAGACCGGCATTGGCGATGACGGCGTCGATGCGACCGTCGGAGAGCTCGGCGACGCGCGCTACCAGCTGCTCACGGCCCTCGGCGGTCGAGAGATCGACATTGACGTCGGTGTCGTGGAGGTCGACTCCGATGACGCGGTGGCCGCGCTCGACGAGGAGTGCGGAGGTGGCGAGGCCGATGCCGCTCGCTGCACCGGTGACGACGTAGGTGCGAGTCATGGCGTCAGTCGGCGGCGGCGAGTTGTCCGCACGCACCGTCGATCTCCTTGCCGCGGGTATCGCGCAGCGTCGTCGGAATGCCCATCGCCTCAAGCCTGCGCACGAACTCCCACTGCACGTCGGGTTCGCTCGCCGTCCAGATCGAACCGGGCGTCGGGTTGAGCGGAATCGGATTGACGTGTACCCAGCCGCGCCCACGGGAGTTGAGCTTCTCGCCAAGCAGATCGGCGCGCCAGCCATGATCGTTCATGTCTTTGATCAGCGCGTACTCGATCGACACCCGCCGCTTGGTGGCGTCGAAGTAGGCGCGCGCGGCGTCGAGCACCTCGTCGACCTTCCACCGCGAGTTCACGGGGATGAGTTCGTCGCGCAGTTCGTCGTCCGGCGCATGCAGCGAAAGCGCGAAGGTCACGGGGATGCCTTCGGCCGCCAGTTTGCCGATGGCCGGGGCCAGCCCCACCGTCGAGACGGTGATGCCGCGGGCGCTCATGCCGAGTCCGTCGGGCGCTGGGGCGACCATCGTTCGGATGGCCCGCAACACCCGCGCGTAGTTGGCGAGCGGCTCCCCCATTCCCATGAAGACGATGTTGCTCACCCGTTCCTGGCTGAGGTCGGTCTTCTTCTTGCCGCCGAGTTGCCCGTCGGCGATCACCCGGTTCGCCCGCACGATCTGGTCGACGATTTCGGCGGTCGAGAGGTTGCGCGTGAGCCCCGCCTGACCGGTCGCGCAGAACGGGCAGTTCATGCCGCATCCGGCCTGCGACGAAATGCACAGCGTGATGCGGCCGGGGTAACGCATGAGCACCGATTCGACCAAGGCCCCGTCGTGCAGCTTCCACAGGAATTTGATCGTGTCGCCCTTGTCGGTCTCGAGGCGTCGCAGTTCAGTGAGCAGCGGCGGGAGGAGACCGGCGACGAGTTCCGCCCGTGCGGCGGCGGGCAGGTCGGTCATCTCGGCTGGATCGGATGTCGAGTGCGTGAAGTAGTGGGTCGCGATCTGCTTGGCCCGGAAGGCCGGCATCCCGAGCTCGGTGATCTTCGCGGCGCGTTCCTCGGGCGTGAAGTCGGCGAGGTGCTCGGGCGGCTTACCGCGCTTCGGGCTGGCGAACTGCAGCAGCGGGCGTCCGTCGGTGTCGAGTTTTTGCGACCAGCCCTCCGCTTTCGGGCGCACCTGGCGGATCTCGCCGCGTGCCGCATCCGTCGCCATGGGCTCCAGGGTACGTGCCGGGACTTTGACCCGTTCACAGCGAGCGGCGCTCAGGCCGAATCTCGCCAGACGACTTCGGTGGGCAACAGCACGCCGTCGGCCGTCGTGGCGCCGGTGCGTACCTGTTCGAGCACGAGTTCTGCCGCTCGTGCGCCGAGATCGCCGGCCGGTTGCCGAATGGTCGAGAGCCCGGGTCGTGCGCGACGGGCCCAGGCGCTGTCGTCGAAGCCGACGACGCCGACGTCGACCGGCACCCGGCGTCCTGCTGCGGCCAGGGCTTCCAAGGCTCCGACGGCGACCGCGTCGGAGGCGGCGAACACTCCGTCGAGGTGTGGGTCGGCCAGCAGCAGTTCCGTCACTCCCGCGACTCCGGCCGCGTGGGTGTAGAGACTCTGGCGCGACACGAGGGTGTCGTCATAGCTCTTGCCCAGGGCATCCCGGAATCCGGCGAGCCGATCGCGCCCGCTGTCGCGGTCGAGACCTGCGGCGATCATCCCGATGCGACGCCGACCCGTGGCCTTGAGTCGTTGCGTGATCTGTTTCGCCGCGCCCCGGTTGTCGATACCGACCCACGGCAGCTGGAGCTGGTTGTCGGGTCGACCGATCATGACGGCGGGCAGTCGCAGGTCGGCGATCGCTTTCGAGATCGGGTCTCCTTCGCGCGCTGAGACGATGATGGCGCCGTCGACGAAGCCTCCGCCGAGGTAGCCCGTAACCCGCTGCGAGTCCCGTTCGGTGTCGATGATGAGTGAGACGAGTTGGTAGTCGGCCGCCGAGAGCGACGAGTTGATGCCGAGCAGGATCGCGCCGATGTTGGGGTCGTCGACGAACACCGAGTGCGGCTCGTGCACGATGAGCGCGATCGCCCCTGATGACTGGGTGGCGAGGTTTCGAGCCGCCGTGTTGCGCACGTAGCCGACCTTCGCGATCGCAGCCTCGATGGCTTCTCGTGCCCTCGCCGACACGTACGGCTCACCGTTGAGAACACGGGAAACGGTGCCGCGCGATACCCCGGCTTCGGCCGCCACGTCGAAGATCGTGGCGCGTTTCTGACGCGACGCGGGTGGTGGCACGAGCTCAGTGTATTGACACTCGCGAGATTTCGTGGCTAATCTGGGAACGCTCACAGAAAACCCTCACCCCTTGAGTCGCACGATGGTCTGTGCACGCTCACAGAATCAGGGCAGCGAGCGACAATGACGTTGATCCCCCGACCTGAAAGGGCCGCCTGTGAGCACTCCCCAGACCCCCAGCGCCGAGAACGCGCTGGTTCCGGGATGGGCGACGGGCACCATCACTCTCGGCTGTGACTACAACCCCGAGCAATGGGATGAGTCGGTCTGGCTCGAAGACATCGAGCTGATGACCGAACTCGGTGTCGATCTCGTCGCGATCAACATCTTCGGCTGGGCGCTGCTGCAGCCCACCCCCGGACCCTTCGACTTCAGCCGGCTCGACCGCGTCATCGAGCTGCTCCACGACGCCGGCATCCGCCTCAATCTCGGAACCGGAACCTCATCGCCCCCGCCGTGGCTCGCGCGTCTGCATCCCGAGACGCTGCCGCACGCGGCCGACGGCACGATCGCCTGGCCGGGTGGGCGTCAGGCCTGGTGCCCCAGCTCCCCCACATTCCGCGAGCACGCGCTCGCGCTCGTGACCGCGGTAGTCAAGCGCTACGGCGCTCACCCCGCCGTCGCCCTCTGGCACGTCTCCAACGAACTGGGGTGCCACAACGCGCACTGCTACTGCGACATCTCGGCGGCGGCATTCCGCACCTGGCTGCAGAACCGTTACGAGACACTCGAGGCCCTCAACGACGCCTGGGGAACCGCCGCTTGGAGCCAGCGTTTCGGCGATTGGGCCGACGTGCTTCCGCCCCGCACGACGCGCTCCGCCGGAAACCCCGCGCAGGCCGTCGACTTCGCACGCTTCTCGTCGGACGAACTGCTGGCCTACTACCGCGCCGAGGCCGCAGTGGTACGCGCCGGATCGACGGCTCCCGTGACCACCAACC
>NZ_JANMSQ010000040.1:0-16033 GCF_031389465.1 Pseudolysinimonas sp. | reverse complement strand
TGATCCTGGACCTGCTCGAGAGCGAAGGAGACGCGACGGGCGTCGTCGACGGCATCTCCCGACATCGTCTGCTCGATGCGCGACTGCCGCAGCTTGGACTGGTCGAGCTGCTCGGTCAACACGAGGCGCTCGGTCTTGCGCTCGCTCTCGCCGCGGCTGAGGACATCGATCGACGCGCGGAGTCCGACGACCTCGTCGGCGAGCAGTCGGGCACGGGCGTCGCGCACGATCGCGGCGATGGTCTGCGCCTCGCGGGCGATCTCTGCCTGCTGACCCAGCGGCTTCAGCTGCCGCCGGATCTCACCGGCCAGGTCGCTCAGCCGTGTCAGGTTCGCCTGCATCGCCTCGAGCTTGCGGAGCGTCTTCTCTTTGCGGCGGCGGTGCTTGAGGATGCCGGCCGCCTCCTCGATGAAGCCGCGGCGGTCCTCCGGGGTCGCGTGTAGCACGGCATCGAGCTGGCCCTGCCCGACGATCACGTGCATCTCGCGGCCGAGACCGGAGTCGCTCAGCAGTTCCTGCACGTCGAGCAAGCGGCACTGCTCGCCGTTGATCGCATACTCGCTGCCGCCGTTGCGGAACAGGGTGCGCGAGATCGTGACCTCGGAGTACTCGATCGGTAGCGCGCCATCCGCGTTGTCGATCGTCAGGTGCACCTCGGCACGGCCGAGCGGTCCACGGGTGGCGGTGCCCGCGAAGATGACGTCTTCCATCTTGCCGCCGCGCAGGGTTTTCGCCCCCTGCTCGCCCATCACCCAGGCGAGCGCGTCGACGACGTTCGACTTTCCTGAGCCGTTCGGGCCGACGACGCAGGTGACTCCGGGCTCGAACGCGAAGGTGGTGGGAGTCGCGAAGGACTTGAACCCCTTGAGGGTCAGGCTCTTCAAATACAAATGGACTCCTGGTCTCGACACGCGCCTCCGGCGCTACTCGACCCGAGCGACAGTGGACTGACCCTACGGTACCGGTTCTGTTCAGTCGAGCCCGCTCTGTGTAGTCTGGTCGGCTGCCCACCAGGCGGCGTGAGGTGGGTACCGCCATGAGCGGTTTCGTGATTGCAGAGCTCGACGTTCCGGCGACGCTCGACGACCCCGCGGCAGGGGAATTCGTCGCCGCTATCGATGTCGGCAACGTCGTGGCGATCGATGAGTTCGGGACGCCCGACATCGTCTACGAGCCGGACGAAGAGCTGCCGCAGTTCGGCAACCCGTTCCAACCCAAGCGGCTCCTCGTCGCCCGCGCGGAAGGTCGGATCGTCGCTCAGGCGACCACGGAGACCCAGACCGGCGAGGAGGCCGACACCTCGTGGGTGCAGGTGCTCGTGCATCCGGAGTTCCGCGGGCGCGGCATCGGGCGAGCGCTCGCCGACCGCGTTGAGGAGGCGGTGCTCGCCGACGGCCGGCGCAAAGCGATCGCCTATGTCGCGGGTCGTGCGATGGGCGGGGCGCGGCTGAACTCGCCGACCGGGTATGGCTCGATCGCCGGCGACGCTCGGTCGACGCGGTTCATGCAAGCCCGCGGCTACACGTTCGAACAGGTCGAGCGTCTCAGTCGGCTGCAGCTTCCGGTCGCGGGGCTCGATGCGCTCGTCACGGCGGCTGAGGAGGCGAGCGGCCCCGACTACCGCGTGCACACCTGGATCGACCGTTCGTCCGATCGCTGGCTCGAGGACCGGGCGGTGCTGGCGACCCGCATGAGCACCGACGCGCCGAGCGCCGGCCTCGAGGAACCCGAAGATGTCTGGACGGTCGAGCGAGTGCGCGACGCCGACGACCGCCGGGAGAGCAATCCTCGCCGCCACCTCGTCGCGGCAGCTGAGCACATGGCCTCCGGGCGCCTCGTCGCGTACTCGGCCCTTTCGGTGCCCCGGCAACCCCACCGGGCGGTGCAGCAGTATGCGACGCTCGTCCTGCGTGAGCACCGCGGCCACCGCCTCGGGATGCTCGTGAAAGTCGCCAACCTCGCCCACCTCGCCGCGATCTCCCCCGGCCACCCCAGCATCCTCACCTTCAACGCTGAGGAGAATCGGCACATGCTCGACGTCAACGAGGCCCTCGGCTTCACCCCGATCGCCTACGAGGGTGCCTGGCGAAAGGACCTGTCGTGACCTTCACGATCGAGGAGCTCGTGATCCCGGCGAAGCTCGACGGCTCGGCGGCCGCCCGCGACTTCGAGCAGAGCGTCGAGGCCCGCAATGCCGCTGTCGAGTTCGTGGCGGGCACCGACGAAATGGCCTACCCGGCGACCGAACTGCTGCCGGACTGGCAGCCATCGACGCATGAACCTCGTCGACTGCTCGGCGCGCGCGTCGACGGCCGGATCGTCGCGCGCGGCTGCTACGAAACCCATTCGGAGGGGGATGCCGCCAACACCGAATGGCTTCAGGTACAGGTGCATCCCGACTTCACCGGCCGAGGCATCGGGCGCGCGTTGTCGGACGGTGTCGAGGCGATGGCCAGTGCGGGTGGCAAACAGCAGATCCACGTCTACGCCGGATCGTCGCCCGCACCCGGGCCGAGGCTCGAACCCCCGACCGGCCTCGACGAGGAGGAAGGTCTCTGGATGCCGAAGAGAACCGGCACATGCTCGACGTCAACGAGGCCATCGGGTTCGTGCTGTTCACCTACGAGGGCGCCTGGCAGAAGAATTTGTCGGCGTGCGGGCCGGGTTGGTCGACGCGGCCCGCCTCTACTACGTTAGATGTCACCCAATCTTGTTGATATGCTAACTAGCGGGTAGCTTGGGGTGTACTGCTCGGGACGGTCGCCGAGACCCGAGCAGCGCAACCCTCGGCGAAGCACATTGGAGTTCCCGTGAGCCTGCTCTTCAGCCCGCTAGCGATCCGCGGCAAGGTGTTCCGGAATCGACTCTGGGTCTCACCCATGGGAATCAACAGCGCCGACGACGGCATGGTTGCCGATTGGCATCACGTCCACCTGGCCCAGTTCGCGGCGGGTGGTGCCGGACTCGTTCTCACCGAGGCGACGGCCGTCCTGCCCGAAGGGCGCATCGCGCCGCAGGACGCTGGCCTCTGGAGCGATCAGCAGCGAGACGCCTGGATCCCCATCATCGATGCAGTCCATGTCCGCGGTGGAGCACTCGGTGTCCAACTCTCGCACTCCGGCCGAAAGGGATCGGTCTGGTCGCCGTTCGCGAACCGAGGAAACGGAAGCATTCCGCTCGATGAAAGCGGATGGGTCACCAGAGCCCCCTCAGCGATCGCCTACGAAGGCCACGCGGAACCGGTCGCCCTCGAAGGTGCAGAACTAGACGGCATCATCGCGGCGTTCAGCGCGGCGGCCCGACGTGCCATCGAAGCCGGCTTCGACGTGATCGAGATTCATGCAGCGCACGGCTACTTGCTGCATCAGTTTCTGTCGCCCCTGGCCAACTCTCGCGAAGACGAATATGGCGGGACGCTTGAGAATCGGGCTCGATTGCTGCTGCGAGTCGTGCGCGCGGTGCGTAACGCCGCAGGCCCGGCGATCCCCGTGTTCGTTCGCTTTTCCGGGACAGATTGGGCTGAAGGGGGATGGGGGATCGAAGATACGGTGACCGTCGCAAACTGGACAGCCGACTGTGGAGCCGACCTCTTCGACATTTCAACCGGGGGCCTGGTCGCCCACCAGCGCATCCCTGTTTCCCCCGGCTATCAGGCGCCGTTCGCCGCCGCCGTCAAGCGGGAGACTGGCCACCTCGTGGCGACCGTCGGCCTCGTCACCGGCGGCAACCAAGCCGAGGAGCTACTCATATCGGGCACGGCCGACGCCGTTTTCGCCGCGCGAGAGTGGTTGCGCGATCCGCACTTCGGATTGCGCGCCGCCTGCGAGGTCGATGCCGACTCGACCGCGCTCTGGCCGCGACAATATGTCCCCGCGCGCCCACGCTGAACCGTCGCCGAGTGCGCGGGGACGTGAAAACGGGGGTCCGAGAAGCCGAGCTTCCCGGACCCCCGTTTTGATCTCTAGAGCGGGTAGGTCCCCGGAACCCGACGCATCGTGATCCACCGGGTCTCGGTGAAGGCATCGATGTTCGCCTGAGCGCCACCGTGCCGCGCCCCCGTGCCCGACGAGCCGACTCCACCGAATGGAGTGTTCGCCTCATCGTTGACCGTCTGGTCGTTGATGTGCACGATTCCGGTCGGAATGCGCTGCGCGAGCTCGAGACCCGCGAGGGCATCAGCCGTGATGATCCCGAGCGAGAGACCGTAGTCGCCTTCTGACGCGAGAGCGACCGCTTCGTCATCAGTCGAGTACGACACGACAGACGCCACGGGCCCAAACACCTCGTCGCAGTACACGGCGGCATCCCTCGGGGTGTTCGCGAGAACAGTCGGCCGGTAGAAGAGCTCTTCGTAGGTTCCGCCGGCGCGCAACTGAGCGCCCTGAGCGACCGCATCCTGGACCAGAGTGTGCACCCGATCGCGCTGGACCTCGTCGATGAGCGGGCCGAGATGTACCTGACCGGCCGCGGGATCGCCGACATGCATCGAGTCGGCCTTTGCCGCAAGCTTCTCGACGTACGACTCGAAGATCGACTCGTGCACGATGTGGCGACCGACCGTCATGCAGATCTGGCCCTGGTGGAGGAAGGTCCCCCAGGTCGCGAGATTGACGGCTTGGTCGACATCGGCGTCGTGTCGCACGATGAACGCCGAGTTGCCGCCCAGTTCGAGGTGCGCGCGGGTGAGGTGCTTGCCCGCTAGCTCTCCCACCATTCGTCCGGCACGGGTAGACCCGGTGAATGCGATCACGCGGACGTGCGGGTCGGCGACGAGCGCCTCACCGACGTCGGCACCCCCGGGCACTAGCTGGAGGAGGCCCGCCGGAAGGCCGGCCTCCTCGAAGATTCGAACCATCGTGACGCCGCCGGTGACCACCGTGCGGGGGTCTGGCTTGAGAAGCACGGCATTGCCGAGGGCGAGTGCGGGTGCCACGGCACGGATTCCGAGGATGAGCGGCACGTTGAAGGGGGAAATGACCCCGACGACTCCGACCGGAACCTGCTGCGCGAGCGAGAGGCGCGGCTCCTCACTCGACAGGATCGAACCGACCGGCGCAGACGGGAGTCCTGACGCCTCGTAGCACTCCGAAGCCGTCACATGGAGCGCGAACCCGGCGATCGGCGGGATTGCCCCGACCTCCTTCACATTCCAGCCCATGATCTCTTCGGCGTGCTCCTCCCACAGCTGAGCCGCTCGGCGCAGCACAGCCGCCCGAACAGGATGCGGACTCGCGGCCCACGCCTGTTGCGCGACGTGAGCGCTCGCAGCGGCGCGAGTGACGTCGGCCGGTCCGGCGAGGCCGACAGAGACGAGCGTCTCCCCAGTTGCGGGGGCGATCGAGGGGATCTCACCGCCCGCGCCGGTGACCCATTCGCCGTCGATGTAAATCTTGCCCGCAAACGTCGCCTCGTCGAGGAGAACGCCGCGTGTCTGAACCGTCGTTGCCATTGTCATTCCTTTCGTTGGGTAAAGCGATCTGCGGTGGAAAGGCTCATGTCCGACTTGCGTTTGAGGCGAGCCGCCTGATGACCGATCGCGCTCGCGCTCCAGCCGCGCCACACCGTATGTTGCGCCCTCCCTGCCAGCGTCCGGGCATCGTCGAACGTCGTTCGCCAGATACCGAGAGCGTCGGCGACTTCCGGATCCAATCCGTCTCGCGAGAAGGCTTCGACCCCCCAACGGCCTCGGTAGCCGTCGTTGAGTGCCTGACGCACAATGTCGGGGATGTCGAGCACGCCCGACTCCAGCGGGCCCCGGCCCGATTGCCCCAGCTCGAGAAAGCCCAGGTACGGCAGAGCGGTTCGTATCGCCTCGTCGACACTGGACTCCTCGACACCCATGTGAAAGGTGTCGAGATGGATGCGAAGGTGCTGAGAACCACTGAGCTGAACGAAGTCGATCGCCTGCTGGGCGGTGTTTACCATGGCCGTCTCATACCGGTTGAGGACCTCGAAGGTCATCATGATCCCGAGCTCATGGGCATAATCCGCCGCGAGCCCGACGCCCTCAGCCGACCACTTGCGCTCGTCGAACGTCGGCGGTGAAACGTATTTGCCGAACGGGCCGTATGGCACACCATTCATCTGGTCGCCGCCGAGCTCCCTCGTCATTTCGACACAGCGACGCAGCGACTCGAGCCCACGGGCTCGCTCGTCACGGTCGTTCGAGGACACGTCGGCACCGGGTCCTTGCACCGCAATCGTGATGGGTGAGAGTCCGGCGGCAGCGATCGTCGCGCCTAGCCGGCCGCCGTCGATCTCGTCCGGGTTGAGCGGCGGAAGCACGACGCGCCGATAGCCGGTTTCGGCGATCACCCCGAGCGCCGCGGGCAGCGCATCAAGACGCACGTTGGGGACCACGACGTTGAGGTGGCACGCGAGATCGAGATCAGCGTTCATCGAGGCTCCTCCTAAAAGACCGGAAGGTCAAGGCGCTGCTTGAACACCGAGTAACCGTCGTCGACGTGAACCACCGTCCCGTTGATGACGTTCGCCTCGTCCGAGGCAAGGAACGCAACCACGTTGGCGATCTCTTCAGGCTCAGTCAGCTTGTTTCTCAATTGTTCCGCGGCGAACGTGCTCTTCAGCTCTTCGCTGAACTGTCTGATCATCGGAGTTCCGACGCGCCCCGGAGTGATCGCGACGACTCGAATGCCGAACTCCGCCAACTCGTAAGCGGCCGAGCGAGTAAACGAGATGACGGCCGCCTTCGCTGCGCTGTAGCTAAAGGCCAGTTCAGCAGCTTGCTCGCCGTAGATGGAGGAGGTGCTGATGATGACGCCGGGGGTCCCCTGATTCCTGAACTGCCGCCCGGCCGCCAAGATTCCGTGGTAGACGCCATCTTGGTCCACGCGGATCATCGGGGCGTAGTCCACGTCGGGGTCGTGCTCGAGAAGTGGCTTACCGCCGGCGATTCCGGCGTTGTTGAAGATGACGTCGAGCCTGCCGAACACTTGAACGGCGCGAGCTACCATCGCCTCGACCTCAGCCAGAACCGAGACGTCGACCTGCGCCGCAGCAGTCGCGCCAGCGTGACCTGCCGCATCGAGTTCCGCCACGACGGCTTCTGCCCGGGCGAGGTCGATGTCAGCGACGACAACCTGAGCGCCCTCGGCGACGAACTTTCGCACGGTCGCGAGACCGATTCCACCGGCACCGCCGGTAATAACGGCGACCTTGCCTTTCAAACGCATGGTGTCTCTCTCTGTCTTGGGTGCAGCAGATTTCGGCGTGAGCTCGAGTGCGGCAGGGTGGGGAGCAGAAAGCCCCCCACCCTGACGACTTAGTCGGTCGGTTCGATGTTGTCGACGTTCTCGCGGGTCACAAGCGTCACCTCGGTGGTGACGAAGTTGCTCTCCGGCAGGTCACCGTTCTCGGCGTAAATCGTGACGGCGTCGACCACCAGCTGAACGATCGCCTGCCAGTCCTGACTGATCGTCGCGTAGAACGGTCCGTTCGCCTTGATCGCGTCGAGCGCACCGCTCACGCCGTCGACGCCGGTCACGAAGATGTCGTCACGACCCGCTTCGTTGATCGCGAGCGTCGCACCGAGTCCCACCTGGTCCCATGCGGTCCAGACGCCATCGAGGCCGTCCGGGTTCGCCTGCAGGTAGTCGGTGACGATCTTCAGAGCCTCCTCCTGTGCGGTGGCAGGGTTGGCAATCTGGCGCACGTCGCCGCCGGCGATCACCGCACCGGCTTCGATCAGCTGAGCTTCAGCGAGCCTGCCCCGGAAACCGATTCCAAGGTGCGGGTCGAAGCCGATGATCATCACTTCCTTGCCCTCGAGTCCGCCCATGGCCTCCTCCAGCGCACCGACGGTGAGGTCGGTGACCTGCTGCTGGCTGGTGGTCACGTCGATCGCGAGCGCCGGGGTGGACTCAACGCCACTGTCGAACGCGAAGATCGGGATGCCGGCTTCCTCGGCCGCAGTGATGATCGGTCCGATCTGCCGCGGGTCCGGCCAACCGCCCATGACCGCGTCAACGCCCTGGCGGATCGCGGCTGAGACGTCGTTGTTCAGCTTGTCGTAGTCGAAGTCGCTCGTGTAGAGGTCGACCTCCCAGCCGAGGTCACGGCCAGCCTCGATGAAGAGGTCCATCGCGTACTTGCCCACGGGCGCGCCATAGCCCGGCGTGAACACCGCGATGTGGAAGGCGTCTTCTCCCGTATCTTCGGCAGCCGTGCATCCTCCGAGGACGAGCGCGGAAGCTGCCGCAATGGCGGCAACAGCAGTGATTCGATTGCGCATCATTACTCCTTTGTTGTGATTGCGTACTTGTCTCTGGGCGCGGTCAGACCCGAACCCAGCTGGAAGCGACGAGTGTCTTGCTACGCGTCGCGAGCCTTTTTGAGTGCCGAGAGGGTCACGGCCGCGATGATGATCAGCCCGGTCAGGACTTGTTGAATGTACGTACTCGCCCCGACGATGTTGAGCCCGTTGTTCATGACGCCGATGATCCCGACACCGACGAGCGTTCCGCCGAGGTTGGCTTGCCCCGACTTGATGATCGTCATGCCGAGGAACACCGCCGCGATGGCCAGGAGCATGTAACTGTTCGCGCCAGCCGAGCTCGCGCTGCCGAGACGGCTGACCAGAATGATTCCTCCGATCGCGGAAGCGAAGCCCGCGACAGTAAAGGCCAGGAAGCGGGTGCCATTGACGTTGATCCCCGAGAGGCGCGCCACTTCGGCGTTGCCGCCTACGGCGTACCAGCGTCGGCCTAGGGTCGTGAATTTCAGCACGACCCAGACGATCAGAGCCACCGTGATCGCGAAGAAGATGGGCATCGGGATCCCGAGTGGCCGACTTTGCCCGATCCAGTAGAACTCTTCCGGCAGCCCGTACAAGGTCACACCGTTGGTCACGATGAAGGACAACCCGCCGACCGTTGTCATGGTGGCGAGTGTCGCGACGAAGGCCGAGAGCTTCACATAGGCCACGAGTAGCCCGTTGACCATGCCGACCACGGTCCCGACCGCCAGGCCGATGATGACCGACAGGGGCACGGGCGTTCCTCCGAGCATCAGCGCTGCCGTTGTCGACCCGGAGAGCGTTGCCGTCGTCCCCACCGAGAGATCGAAGTCACCGACCACCATGACGACCGTCTGCGCCGCAGCGATGATCGTGAGGATGGCGACCTGTTCGAGAATGTTCCGAACGTTCCCCAGGCTGAGGAACACGTCGGGCCGGATCAGCGCGAAGACCAAGATCAGAACGAGAAGTGCGACGATCGTTCCGCTCTGCATCACCCTCCGCAGGATCGGTGTGAGGTCGCGCGACATCGACGCCTTTGAGAACAGTTGTGACTTGACCATGTCAGGCGACCCTTCCGTAGCAGTAGGCAAGCAGGACTTCGTCGTCGGCCTCGGCGGCCAGGACCTCGCCGGAAACCCGGCCTTCATGCATGATGAGGATCCGGTCGGAGATGCCGATCAGTTCGGGCAGTTCTGAACTCACCGCGACGACGGTGGTTCCCGAGGCGACCAGTTCGCGGATGAGGCGATAGATCTCGGCGCGCGTGCCGATGTCGATGCCCCGCGTGGGCTCGTCCATGAGGAGCACCTGCGGTCGACGAGCGAGCATCTTTCCCAGCACGACCTTCTGTTGATTCCCGCCCGAGAGTTGGCCGACCGGCTGGCGCGGTCCGCGAGCTTTGATCTGCAACTCAGCGACAGTACGGCGAGCGAGGTCGGTGATCCTGCCGCTCGAAACCCAACCCGCCGTGCTGACGGAACCCAGATTCGCGACCGCGACGTTCTCTTGAATGGCCGCCGAGAGGATGACTCCCTGACTGCGGCGCTCCTCGGGCACGAGGGCAACGCCGGCCGCGAGAGCTCGTCCGACGCTCAACACATGCGGGAGCACGACTCCGCGGACGCTGATGGTGCCGGACGAGGACTTCTGGGCACCCGACAGAAGGCGGAGCAGCTCACTGCGGCCGGATCCTGCCAAGCCTCCGATCCCGAGCACCTCGCCGGCGAAGGCCTGGAGCGAGACGTCCTTGACCCGCCTCCCGTTCAAGCCCTCCACGGCTAGCACCGCTTCACCCCGAGCCGTGTTTCGCGGTGGGTAGAGCTCGCCTTGCGAGCGACCGACCATCGTCGAGATGACCTCGTCGACGGTGGTGTCAGCGACCCGCTTGGTGATGATGGTCTCTCCGTTACGCATGATGGTCAGGCGATCACAGAGTTCGAACACCTCTTCAAGTCGGTGCGAGACGTAGATGATCGCCACCCCCTGATCCCGCAGCGAACGCAGAACAGCGAAGAGGTCGGCGGTCTCCAAGTCGGAGAGCGAGGCCGTCGGCTCGTCGAGGATAAGCACTCGGGCGTCCGTCGCGAGCGCCCGCGCTACGGCGACCATCGTCTGTTGCACCGGCGAGAGATCGCCGGCGAGACGTCCGAGCGCGATGCGCTGGTTGAGGCGGTCAAGTTGAAGTTTCGCGCCCTTGCGCAGTGCTCGCCAATTCACCAGTCCGCCGCGACTCGGGGTCTGATCACCTAGCAGGATGTTCTCGGCGACGCTGATCGTCGGCACGATTGACAACTCCTGATAGAGCGCGACGATCCCCAGCCGGTGGGCGGTCCGTACGTTGGCGAGTTCGACCGGCTCACCGTCAAGGAGCACTTCCCCAGAGTCCGGAGCGTAGACGCCCGTCATGATCTTGATGAGGGTCGACTTGCCGGCACCGTTCTCTCCCAGCACGGCGTGAATCTCGCCGGGCTGAACCGAGAGCTGGACGCCATTGAGCGCGAGCACTCCATCGAAGCGCTTGACGATGTCGCGCACCTCAAGAGCAGGGGTAGCGGCCGGCGAGGTGCTCTCGGTCGAGGGAGCGTTCCGAGCAGTCATCGGGCTCCCTCCTGTACATCGACGTCGTTGCACCGGATGACGACCTTGGGGTGCGCCCCGCTGACGTGTGCAGCGAATGCTTCAACGGCTTCCTCAAGGGGGAAGACGGCTCGAGTCAATTCATCGACATCGAGGTGGGGCAGGATCTGCACCGCACGGGGGAATGCGTACGGCGAGACGAACACCCCGGTGAGGGTGAGCTCCTTGAGGTAGAGGTAGTCCGTGAGATTGAGTGGCATCTCGAAGTCATGCGGGTACATGGCGCCATAGATCACGGTCGCCCCCTTCGCCGCGATTCGGAGCAGACCCTGGACCGCACGCGTCGACCCCGACGCGTCGATGACGACATCGAAGCCGTGGCCCTCGGTGATGGCGTCAGCTTGCGCATCCTGGTCTTGCGACAGCGGATCGATGACGTGCTCGGCTCCACGCCGTAGAGCGATCTCGCGACGTTCGGCGATCGGCTCGATCATCGTGAGCGAAGTCGCGCCGTGCATCTTCATCACCTGAAGCGCAAGCTGGCCGATCGGCCCACCTCCGCAGATGGCGACGCGGTCACCGACCCGGAGGTTGGACTTGTCCGCGATGCGAACGGCTACCGACGTCGGCTCCAGGAGGCACCCCTTGAGCAACGAGACGCTCTCGGGCAGCACGTACACCTGAGACTCATGCCACGTGACGGTCTCGGCCATGCCGGGTCGGTTGTAGTCCTGGATGCCGCTGCAGAATTGCTGCCGACCCCGCTGGCAGGCACGGCAGGTGCCGCAGAACCGCAAGAAGTTTCCGGCGACGCGGTCACCGACCCGCAATCCGTTGCGGTGTGCTTGTGCGCCGAGCGCTTCGATCACACCGGAGAGTTCGTGCCCAAGCCCGATCGGCACGTCGACACCAAAGAACCCTTCGGCGATGTGAGGGTCAGAACCGCAGATCGCCGAGTATGCGACGCGGATGCGGACGTCTTCAGGCCCCAGCACCTGGTCAGGGAAGTCAACGACCCCGACCCGACCACGGGTCGCATCGTCGGGGTCGCTCAGACTCCCGATCTTCGTGACGGCTACAGTTCTCATTCGTCTCTCCGTTGAGCGCTGGGATTCTGAGTGGCTAGGTACCGATGACCCGACGCAACGCGCCGACCGTTGCCGCGAGCCCGTATCCGTGCTTGTCGCGCAACTGCTCGTCGTCGCCGAAGCCCGCATACACCTGCGGAATTCCGAGCCGTTCAAAGGCGTTCAGGCGAACCCCGCGGTCTGCTACCACGTCGGCCACACGAGTCGCCAGTCCACCGTAGGCGAGGTGGTCTTCAAGGACGACGAACCGACCGCCGGTCTCTGCCGCGCACCGCACGATGAGGTCCTCGTCGATCGGCTTGAGCGTGAACATGTCGACAACCCGCACCGAGTAGCCGTCGCGCTCGAGTTCTCCTGCAGCCTGCAGCGCCTGCGAGACCGTCGTCCCATGGGTGAAGATCGTCGCGTCGCTGCCTTCGCGCGCGACGATCCCCTTCCCGATCCGAACCTCATGCTCGCCGGGCTCGTAGAGCACGACGTCACTCTTGCCGACTGCGAGCCGAATGTAGATCGGCCCGGTCATCGTCATCGACTGCCGGATGATCTCTCCGACCATTCGCGGGTCGCCGATCGAGGTGACCGTCATGTTGGTGAGGGCGCACATCAGGGCGAGGTCCTCGACCGCATAGTGCGTCGAGCCGCCATTGCCGACCAATCCACCGTGGGTGCCGATGATCTTGACGGGAAGGTTCGGGTAGCACACATCACTACGGATCTGCTCGAGGGGGCGCATGCTGAGGAAGGGCAGCATCCCAGATACCACCGGGATGTTTCCGTCGTAGGCCAAGCCCGCTGCAATCCCGACGCAGACCTGTTCAGCCAGACCGACGTCGAGAAAGCGCTCTGGAAACTTCTCCCGGAACTCGACGAGGGTCGCGCCGATGTCAGGAGTGAGCACCCAGAGGTTCTCGTACTCGTCTCCCAGCTCGGCAAGGGTCGAGCCGATGACAGATCGGGCGGAGAGAATCTCGCCGAAGGTGAAGGTCGTGGACATCAGGCGTTCTCCTCAACTCGAGTGGACGACAGTGCGGCGATCGCTCGCTCGAGGTCTGCGACGCCCAGCGAGCCGGCGTGCCAGGCGAGGTTGCGTTCCATGAAGTCGACTCCCTTGCCCTTGACCGTGTCACAGATGACCACGGTCGGGCGGTTGTCGGTTGTCGTCGGCAGAGCATCAATGGCACCGACGAGCTGAGCCATGTCGTGCCCATCGACCTCGAGCACGTTCCACCCGAACGCGCGCCACTTGTCCGGGTAGGGCTCAAACACGACGCGTTCTTCGGCAAAGCTGGTCATCAGCTGCCGGTTGCGGTCGATGAAGGCGACGAGGTTGCCAAGCTCGTTGCTTCGGGCGGCCATCGCGGCTTCCCACACCGAGCCTTCGCCAGTCTCCCCGTCACCCATCAGGCAGACCACGCGGTGCGTCTCACCGCGGTGACGGGCGCTCAGTGCCATGCCGACGGCAAGCGGGAGGCCGTGTCCGAGTGATCCGGTCGAACACTCGACGCCTGGCAACTGCACCTTGCACGGGTGCATGCCGTAGGCGCTATCAAGCTGGCCGTAAGTCGCGACGATCTCGTCGAAGGAGAAGAATCCGCGAATCGCCATCGTGATGTACATGCACACGGCAGCGTGCCCTTTGCTGAGCACGAAGCGGTCACGGCTGGGGTTCGAGATGTCAGAAGGGTCGACCCGCAGCCCGTACTGGAAGAGCGCGGTGAAGATGTCAGCAGCCGACAGGTCGCCGCCGATGTGAACGGCACCCTCATAGGACCCGCACAAGTGCAACAGCTTCGACCGCAGTTCGAAGGCAAGATCCTCCAACTGCACGACGCTTGGTCGCTCCGCCGCCAGCAGGGGGTGACCGCTCATCTCATGCCTCCTCGTTGAACGACACGGATGGCGATGCTCGCGGGTTGAGCGGCAGTCCCCATCGACTGTGTCCCGGCCTATCGATCCGGTGAGAGGACGCTAGCAGGATTTAGTTATGATGTAAACACCGCGATACCTCAACTTGTTTGTGGTCAATCCTCTAGACTCAGATGCGACCGAGATACGACGTCCGATCATCTTTGTCTGGAAAACTCAACTTGATCAGGACGGGACAGGGCCCGAGCATGTCGAAGGGAGCCATGATGTCGGAACTGCAGCAAGCTCGCGCGCGTTCGCGAGCAGAACAAGACCTGATCACAGAGCGACTCGACGTGACCCTCGACCCGGAGACCTTCACCCCACGTCTGCTCGCGCTGCTCTCGAACGCCCTCGTCTGGCGCGAGTCAACAGAACTGCGTCGACGTTTCGGGCTCGGTACCAACGATTGGCGAGTGATCTCGGCGCTCGCGCTTCGCCCGGGCGCTCCCGCGACAGAGATCTGCGAGTTCACCGGTGTTAACAAGGCCGCTGTCTCCAAGAGCGTCACCACTCTCGCATCTCGCGGCCTGGTGGCTCTCCTCGACGGGCCCCGAGGCTCGCGTCCCATGTACCTCACCCCCGACGGAGCGGTGATGCACCACCTCATGTACCCGATCTCCATGAAGGGGCAAGAGATCATTCTTGCCGATCTCGCCCCGGACGACATCGACCAGCTCAACCAGCTCTTGCAGCGGATGCTCGAGAAGACGAAGTCGCTGCAAGTTCTCGAGAACGGGGCTTCGATCTCCGACGAGGACGAGGACGAGGACGACGGGGTCCAGGCCTGAGCCGACTGCATCGCGGGCGAACCTGGCGGTCGTTCCCCGCGCGGCATCCGTGCAGATCTCGTGCGCTGCCGCCAGCTGGCGGGCCTCACTCATGCGACTCTCGACGGCGAGTGCCAGTACTTGTGCGGTGACGGGCCAGCGGTTCATCGCGGGGCGCGCTGGCAGAAGGGGCAGAAGTGCGAGCCGCGGTTCATGAAATTATCCCGCACGATCGGCCGGCCGCAGCGGGGGCAGGGCTTGCCGTGCTGCCCGTACGCGTTCAAGGAGTGCGAGAAGTAGCCCGAGGCGCCGTTCACGTTGACGTAGCTGCTGTCGAACGAGGTGCCGCCCTCGGCGAGTGCCCGACCGAGCACGAGTCGCACCTCGGCGAGCAGGGTCTTCGCCCGAGGTCGGCTGAGGGCGCGGGTCGGCTGGGCGTAGTGGATGCGCGCCGCCCAGAGGGCTTCGTCGGCGTAGATGTTGCCGATCCCGCTTACCAGGGTCTGATCCAGCAGCGCGCGCTTGATGCCGGTGTCTCTCTTCGCCAGGGCGCGCAGGAAGAGATCGTCGTCGAACAGCGGGTCAACGGGATCGCGCGCGATGTGCGCGACCTGACCGGGGATGAGTTGTGCGGGATGATCGACGGCTTCGACGAGGGCGTCGAGAGCCATCGACCCGAAGATACGCTGATCGACGAAGTCCACCCGCACCGCCCCGTGCGAGGGCTGGTCGACATCCAGCACGATGCGGGTCAGCCGATCGCGGACGGCATCCGGGTCGCGCAGCAGCACTTGCCCCGTCATCCCGAGGTGCACGACCAGCGCCTCGGCCACCCCACGATTCGTGCCGTTTGGCGGATGCGTGGCCGCTGAGCCGCCAGACGGCACGAATCGACGGGGTTCGACCGGAATCCAGAGGAACTTGCCCCGGCGTTCGGGCTTCAGCAGCCGCACACCGGTGAGTCGATCGACGAAGTCCTCCTCGGGACCGTCGTGGCGGCGCAGCGACCGGAAGTCGAGCACCTCGACCCGCGTGACCGTCGCACCCGTCACAGCGGGTTCCAGGCCGGAGCGAACGACTTCGACCTCGGGGAGTTCCGGCATTCCTAGTCCGCGCCGGGGTCGCGCGCGATCGGATGCTGCTCGCGATGCAGCACCGCCCAGGCGGCGAGTGCGGCGGCCATCTCGGCCTGCTTCTTGCTCGTGCCATCACCTGCCGCGATCTCGTCGCCGGCGAGCGACACGACGGCGTGGAAGCGCTTGGAGTGGTCGGGACCGCTGTCGGCGACCACGTACTGCGGCAGCCCCTTGCCGAGGCGCGTCGAGAGCTCCTGCAGGCTCGTCTTCGGGTCCATCGCGGCGCCGAACCGGCTGGGGTCGGCGAGCAGCGGGTCGATGAGACGCAGCACGAAGGCCGCCGCGGCGTCGGGCCCGTCG
>NZ_JANMSQ010000032.1:0-4991 GCF_031389465.1 Pseudolysinimonas sp. | reverse complement strand
GGGGCGGGCCCGGCATCACCGACTCCGACCGTGATCGACACGGGCATTACGGGGTCGGATCGACCCTGGGCGCTCACGATTCGGGATGATCTGATCTACCTCGGCGTCACCGACACGGCCACCATGTCGACCGGGGCTCGGGTGATCAGCCGAGCGGTCTCCGGTGGCGCGTGGACGACTGCACTCACTGTTCCGCTGAACTACTCACGTGGCATCGTGTGGGCGGCCGACCCCCCGGGGAATCCGGTGACGACGGGCCAGGTCGCCGCGCAGTGGCACGCGTGGGAGGACAACCCCTCCACGATCTGGAACAACGCCAATTCGCTGGCGACGTTCTTCCGTGCGTGGGCTCAGCCGATCCTCTCGGGGCTCTCCTTCGACGACGGCGGCAACCTGGTCATGGGGTTCACGGATCGGTTCAACTATCAGACCGGTGTCGCCGCGATGTACCCGGGCGGCACGGGCGTCGGTGACGCCTACAACCGCTCCAACGTGACCGGCGCGCCCGTCGGCGAGGTGCTGTACGCGGGTCGGAGCTCCGCAGGGACCCTCGTGCTCGAAAGCGGCGGTACCGGCGCCACCGGGGGCAACGTCACCGCGACGAGCGCCGGAAACTCGACGGTGGTGCTCGCGCCGAGCTACGGCACGGCTGCGCAGAACCGTGCAGGAACCGTCCCGGCCCCGGGGCAGACCGCACGCCAGAACATTCAGCACGGTGGCCGCGAGTTCTTCGAGGACAGCGTGATGTGGGACGGCCAAGGGAGCCCGCCAGAAAACACCAGCGAGGGAGTCGTGCACGACGAAACCGTTCTCGGTGCCGTCGCGATCGTGCCCGGCACGTCACAGCTGACGGCAACCTCGTTCGATCCAGCCCTCAGGTATAACAACGCCGGCAACCGGTTCATGAGCCTGTCCGATGGACACAGTATTGACGGCTTCGACCAGTACACGGGAGGCAATCCGCATTTCGGTAAAGCGGGCGGCCTCGGCGGCGTTTCCTACCTGCTTGCCGAAGCGCCGGTCGAGATCGGCAACCGGGTCTGGTACGACGCCGACCTCGATGGCATCCAAGATCCCGACGAGGCGGCGATCAACGGGGCGCCGGTCGAACTGTGGACGGCTGACGGGAGCGGCGATCCCGTGACACAACTCGCGACGACGACGACCGCGACGATCACGGGGCAGGCCGGCACCTACTTCTTCCGCACCGTAGACGCGTCGACCGGCGGAACCACCGGCTTCGTCAAGGGCGCGGACTACGTCGTGGTCTTCCCGAAACCGGCGAGCGGATCACCGACCCTCGTCTGGCCGACGACCACGCCCGACGGCTTCGCCGGTCTCACCTGGGCTCAGCTCACCCGAACGTCGCCGAACGCCGGCTCGAACGATCTGACCGATTCGGATCCGGCGGTGGCAACGGGCCGTGTCGTTGTGGCGGTCGGCGAGACGGGGGAGAACGATCACTCGATCGATGCCGGATGGTATGGCGTCAGCACCTTCCGCATCCAGAAGACGGTGGTCGGCACCCCACCCGCCGGCGCGACGTTCTCGATCGAAGTCGCGTCGGCGACCAACTTCCGAAGTGAGAACCAGCTCGGCGCCGGGGGGCCGTCGACGACGCCCATCGTCGACACTCTGACGTACACACTGACCGCGGGAGGGCTGGAGACCTCGGTCGAAGAGATCCCGTACGGCTACACGCTGACGTTCAGCGAACCCGGGATGCCGGCTGCGGCCGTTTCGTTCTCGCCGAATACCGGAGTCGGTGACGACACCGGTTCGCTGCTGATCGCACCCACGGGGACGGCAGGCGGCCAACTGCTCACGGTCACCAACAGCTACACCTCAATCGAGGTCACGAAGGCCCTCTCGTCCGCGGTCACCCTCCCCCCCGACACGACCTTCCCGATCGAGTACACCGTCGAGGGAGGACCCATCGAGACCGCCGAGGTTGCGGTAGGACCCTCGGGGATCGTGACGATCGGCGGGGTGCCATGGGGTGCAGAAATCGAGATTCGCGAGCCGCTCGAGGGGCCGTTCTCGTGGGGAGGCTGGATCTGGCGTACCGGCACGTGGACCCTCGGCGCGACCGAGCTGATCGCGGACGGTGACGGTTGGGTCACCGTTACGGGCGGAAGCACAACGGATCCACTCGAGTTGACGATCACGAACCACCCGATCGACGCCCCGGCACTGCCCTTCACCGGTGGGGTCGCGAGTGACGCCTTCCTCATTGCCGGCGGATCCGGCGTGCTGATCGCGCTCGCGCTCGGCACCTGGCATCTCACGAAGAGGCCGCCCCGTCGGGTGGCCCTGCACCGACTCTGAAGCGGTTGTGGGTCACCGCGAAGCGCCTGCGGTCAGCCCGTGCGCTCCGGGATGCTCAATTCGGGCCCCGGGATGTCGGGGAAGTCGACCGACGTCCATCCATCGTTGACGAAGACTTCCGCTCGCCGCAGCAGTCCGTCGGCGTCGAGCCATAGTCGTAGGGTCACGGCTTCAACGTCAGGCGGGCCAGAATCCGTCACCGGCGCATCGCTCGGGGGGGCGCCGAAGACCGTGACGGCCGTGTCGCCGATCACGTCGGTGCGCAACCACAGCGCGCCCGACTGCTGGAGGAGCAGCGGGTTGTCGGGACGGTCAGACCCCAGCGCGCTGATCGTGGCGACGAGAGCTCCGAGCGCCGACGAGCCGGCATCGAGAGCTTCAATCTGCCATTCCGGGTCGTCGAGCGTGGGAATCGGCAGGACGGGGTAGCCGTCGGCACCGGCGTCGCGGGGGATCGCGCCGATGCTCGAGTCCGTCCAGAGCACCGCCTCCGTGCCGAACTCGCCCGAGACGGAGGCGTATCCGAGTTCGGCGACGTAGTCGACCCAGCCGCGCATCGTCACGTCGACACCCGACAGGGTGTATGTCGTCTCGAAGGGCCGGGTTCGCGCGTCGAAGTTCAGAAAACGGGAAACCGCGAGCACCTGTGCCTCGGCGCTCGTGACGGCGCGTGGTGAGGGCTCAGCGGGCTCGGCACCGCACCCCGCGAGCGCGACGAGTGTGAGGCTGACGGCGACGACCCGTGCGAGGCGAGTCATCGGGCGCCCGCTCGATCGGCGAGGAAGTCCGGTTGGGGCAGTTCGAAGCTCGCGAGGTCCGGAAGGTCGACTCGCCCAGGGAGTGGCGCCGAGTGCGAGGCCGCAGGCAACTGCGGTTGATCGCGCGGCGGCGCGACCTGGAGGAAACTCACCCCACCGGGAACAACGGGACCGTCGAGCGCAGAAGCGGTGGCCTGCGGCAGACCGGCGTCGCATCCCGGGCCGACCTGGGGAGCGAGTTCGAGCGGAATGGTGCGCACCGCGTCAGCCGTCCAGCAGTTTCCGGATGCCGGAGCGCGCTCGCTCGACAGATTTGCGAGCCCTACGGCACCGTCGACAACGTTCCCGTCGAATCGATTGCCGATCGCCGCGAGGTCTTCCGCGTTCGTCAGGATCACCGCGGCTCGCGCGTTGCCCGTGATGAGGTTTCGTTCGAACACGTTGCGTTGACCACCACTGATGCCGACCCCGGTCGCGAAGCCGCCCTCGGCCTGCGAGGGTGAGTCGCCCGACTGGTTGTCGGCGATCAGGTTGCCGACCACGAGGTTGCCGCGTTGCGGGGTGAACGCCTCTTGGTAACTCGACAACAGCGTCATTCCGACGCGATTCTCGGTGAACCGGTTGCCGACGATCACGACCGAGTCGCTCGCGTTCGCGTTCTCGAACCCGACCGCGTTGCGCTCCGCGACGTTGCCCGTCACCAGGATGTCGCACTGTTCGCATTGACCGACGTAGAAGCCGCTGTCGGCCGAACCCGACGCGTACGAGTCCCGGATGACCCCATGCTGGGCGTTGAAGGCGTAGATGCCATAGAGGCCGTTGTTGTGTGCCGTGACATGGTCGACGAGAAACCGCTGCAGCGGCGGAAAGGCCGCCGGATCCCATCCCGTGTACCCGTCGGTGGTTGGCGCGGAGGGGCTGGCTCCGTCGTGGAGACCGGTGACGAGCACGCCGTAGAAGGTCGCGCGCGTCACGGTGAGGTTCTCGATGCGCACCCCGTCCGCGATCACGACGATGCCGTACGGCCGCACGCCGCCGCCGTCGATCACGGTCCGATTGCGGTCGGCACCGCGGATCGTCACGTCCGCCTTGTCGACGACGACCTGTTCCTCGTATCGGCCCGCAGCGATCTCGATGGTCCCGCCTGGGCTCACGAGATTGATCGCCTCTTGAAGGGTCGCAGCATCGCCAGGGACGGCGACCTCGTCGCGACTTGCGGTCCCGGGTCCGCAGCCGGTGAGTGCGGCAGTGGCAAGCATGACGATCGCAACGACGAGCGAACGGTTCACGCGCTCAGTGTAGACACCGAGGGGTCGGGCCACTGCGGGGGCGCGAGCGCTGACGTCCCACCTGAACTGGGGGCGGGTGCCGCGTGAAGGTGCGCCCCTAGACTCGCACTCGTCGCAACCCCGGGCGTTGAGCCCGCGAGTGTGCCCGAAGCTATCGCGACGACCCTTTACTTACCCGAAGGATCACCATGTCCCGCACCCGTCCGCGCCTGCGCGGTTTCCGCTTCAGCTTGGCCGCCACAGCATTGGCGCTTGCTGCCCTGTTCTCATTCGGTCCAGCCGGGTTGGTATCTGCCGACCCGATCGGCGATGTGGGAAACATTGACGACCCGGATGCGGGCACCGGCGAGATCCTCGTGCACAAGTACGAGCGTGAGTCAACCAACGGCACCACCCCCGGCGACGGAACCTCGTCGACGCCCACGGGCGCCGTCATCCCCGGAGTCGAGTTCACCTTGACCGAGGTGCTGCTCACCGGGGTGTCGCTCGACTTGCTCTCCAACAGCGGCTGGGATTCTGCGGCGGACATCGAGGGGCTCTTCGACGCCGACGACGCCGAGAACTCGCTCACCAGCCAGGCGGGTGTCACGCTGGGCTCCGACACGATCGCGGTCAC
>NZ_JANMSQ010000030.1:0-1819 GCF_031389465.1 Pseudolysinimonas sp. | reverse complement strand
CCGGCACCGGCCGTGCGGTCGAGATGGGCATCGGCGCCCTGCCAGACGATTTCGACGGCGACGTGGTCGTCATCAGCGCAGACGTGCCGCTGCTGGACGCCGCAACGCTCTCCGGTCTGCTGGCCGTTCACCGCGAGGCTGCCGCCGCCGCAACCCTGCTCAGCGCGATCGTCGACGACGCCACCGGATACGGCCGCATCATCCGCGAGAACGACGGGTCCCTCAGTCGCATCGTCGAGCAGAAGGACGCCGCCGACGACGAGCTCTCGATCTCCGAGATCAACTCCGGCACCTACGTTTTCGGTGTCGCGGGCCTGCGGAAGCACCTTCCCCTCGTCGGGACCGACAACTCGCAGGGCGAGAAGTACCTCACCGACGTCGTCGCCCTGCTTCGGCAGGCCGGGATGCCGGTGGCCGCGGTCCCTGTCCCCGATCCCTGGATCGTCGAAGGCGTCAACGACCGCGTCCAGCTCGCCCACACCGCGGCCCGCCTCAACGCCATGATCGTGCGCGGCTGGCAGCTCGCCGGGGTGACGGTGCACGACCCCGGCAGTACCTGGATCGACTTGCGCGCCACCCTCGCGGAAGACGTCGAACTGCTGCCGAACACGCACCTTTCGGGTGCGACGACGATCGCCCGCGGCGCTCGCATCGGGCCGGACACGACCCTGCTCGACTGCGAGGTCGGTGAGGATGCCGTCGTGAAACGCACCGACGCGACCCTCGCGGTGATCGGAAAAGGTGCGACGGTCGGGCCGTTCGCCTACCTCAGGCCCGGCACCGAGCTGGGTGATGGTGGCAAGATCGGCACCTACGTCGAGACGAAGAACGCGAAGATCGGAGCCGGCGCGAAAGTGCCGCACCTGTCGTACATCGGCGACGCGACGATCGGCGAAGGCACCAACATCGGCGCCGGAGCGATCACCGCCAACTACGACGACATCGACAAGCACTCCACGACGATCGGTGCGCACGTGCACACCGGCACCCACAACTCGTTCGTCGCCCCGGTCACGATCGGTGACGGCGCAAAGATCGGCGCGGGCACCGTGGTGCGGCGAGACGTGCCGCCGGGTGCCCTCGCGGTGAGCGTCGCGCAGCTGAGGATCGTCGAAGGCTGGACAGAGCGTCACCGCGCCGGTTCCGCAGCGGCGAAAGCCGCCGCTGACGCCCAAGACTGACCCTCTAAGCTGGAGTTCCAAAGGGGCAGGAGCCAGCCGTGTCGGCCATCAAGATCACCGGTGAGAAGAGACTGGTCATCGTCAGCGGCCGGGCCCACCCGAAGCTCGCCGAAGACATCGCCGAAGAGCTGGATTCCGAACTCATCCCGACTGAAGCCCGCACCTTCGCGAACGGCGAGATCTACGCCCGCTACGGTGACAGCATCCGCGGGGCCGACGTCTTCGTGATCCAGTCGCACTGCCCGCCGATCAACGAGTGGCTCATGGAGCAGCTCATCATGATCGACGCGGCCAAGCGCGCGAGCGCGAAGCGCATCACCGTCGTCGCGCCCTTCTACCCGTATGCCCGGCAAGACAAGAAGGGTCGTGGTCGCGAGCCGATCTCCGCTCGGCTGATCGCCGACCTGTTCAAAGCCGCCGGGGCGAACCGCATCATGAGTGTCGATTTGCACGCGGCGCAGATCCAGGGCTTCTTCGACGGCCCCGTCGATCACCTCTTCGCGATGCCCGTGCTGCTCGAGCACTTCAGATCGAAACTCGAACCCGCGACCCTCACCGTCGTGAGCCCCGACATGGGCCGGGTGCGCGTCGCCGACATCTGGAGCGACAAGCTCGGCGCCCCGCTCGCGATCATCCAC
>NZ_JANMSQ010000020.1:0-8652 GCF_031389465.1 Pseudolysinimonas sp. | reverse complement strand
GTTGAGGACGCGCACCCGCTCGGGGTCGACGTCCACGCCGACGACCTCATGCCCGAGCGACGCCATCGCTGCGGCATGAACCGCTCCGAGATACCCGCATCCGATCACCGACAGCAGCACTCGCGCACCCTAACACCGCGGAGTGGCGCACGGAATTCAGCCGCGAACGTGCACGACGTCGCCGGCAGCGACGGCGACTTCCTCGCGCCCCGCGATGTCGACGACGAGACGCCCTTCGGTATCGATCCCGGTCGCCGTGCCACTGAGCACCGAGCCGTCAGGCAGATCGACGCGCACCGTGCGACCTCGAGTGGAAAGCCGAGCCGTGACGCGTTCGCGCAGCTGATCGGGGGTGCGCGCCAGGTGGCCCCGCAAAGCGGTCAGGTAGCCGGCGACGACGGCATCCGCTGCGGTCGGCGCGACGCCTTCGATCTGCAGCGAGGTCGCAGTCGGCACGGGTAGCTCCCGCTCGCTCATCGCGGTGTTGAGGCCCGCACCGACGATGACGCCGGCGGGCGTCAGTTCGGCGAGGATCCCGCAAATCTTCGCGCCATCGACGAGCACGTCGTTGGGCCATTTCAGCGCTACCCGCTCGCCGAGCACGGGAGCAAGTCCATCGACCATGGCGAGCCCCGCTGCGAGGGCGATCCAGCCACCCAGGTCGCCGGGCACGAGCGTCGAGACGGCGACGCAGGCACCCCGCGGGGCCACCCAGCTGCGATCGAGGCGGCCGCGGCCCGCCGTCTGGTCTTCGGTCAGCACTGTCGTGAACCAGTCGAGTCGGGCACCGTCAGCCGCGGAGAGGCGCGCCAGCTCGGAGTTCGTCGACGCACACGAATCGAGCTCGACGAGGCGGGGGACGGCTGCGCGTACCAACGGGAAGTCCATGGCAGCGAGCCTAGGATGTCGCTCATGCCGGACGTCGCGAGCACCCCTCGCAACGGCACCCTGCGAACCCTGGTCGTCACGCCCACCTACGACGAGGCGGGAAGCCTCGCCGATACTGTCGCCGCGATCCTCGCCGCGGTTCCCGACGTCCACGTGCTCGTCGTCGACGACGCAAGCCCCGACGGCACCGGGGCGATCGCCGACGGCCTCGCCGCGGCCGACCCCCGAGTGACCGTGCTGCACAGACCCGGCAAGCAGGGCCTCGGCCGGGCGTACGTCGCGGGCTTCCGAGTCGCCCTCGACCGCGGCTACGACGTGATCGTCGAGATGGATGCGGACGGCTCGCATCCGGCATCCGCTCTTCCCGCCCTGCTCGCCGCGCTCGGCGACGACCCCGCCATCGGGCTTGCGATCGGGTCGCGCTATGTGCCGGGCGGCGGCCTTGCCGACTGGGCCGCCGGGCGCCGCCTGCTGAGTCGCGCCGGCAACGCCTACGCCCGCGCCATGCTGCGGCTCGGCGTGCGCGACGTCACCGCGGGCTACCGGGCGTATCGCGCCGAGGTGCTGCGAGCCCTCCCCCTCGACGAGATCAACTCGCGCGGCTACTGCTTCCAGATCGACATGACGCGACGCACCCTCGACGCGGGATGGCGTATCGCGGAGCGGCCGATCGAGTTTCGGGAGCGCACGGCGGGCCGCTCCAAGATGAGCAAGGCGATCGTCGTCGAGGCGATGTGGCGGGTCACCGTGTGGGGCCTCACTCGGCTGGTGCGCCCGAAGCCGCGGGTCAGCCGGCCGACGCGCGGAGCGAACGCCACGTCCTGAGCCGGGACCGAAAACGTCGCCCGGCTCGGTTCTTCGCCCGCACTGCCGCCCGCAGAGGCATGCCCACCACCAGGGCGACCCGCCCACCGAGCGAGCGATCGGCGTCCCCGAAGGCGCGCTTCCGGTCCCAGGCGGCCCGCAGAGCACCGCCACGCGGCAGGTGCGACGAGCGACCTTCGAGCTCCCCCGCCCGACGCGCGAGCACGAGAGCTTCGAGCGTCTGGGCCCAGTCGTCGGCGACAGGGTCGTGGAAGTAGTTGTCGTTGAGCCAGCTCGGTTCGGGATGCCGGAACTCGCGCGCCACGACGGCGTCGCGGCCGCCGAACAGCCCGCTCTCCTGGAAGACCGGATTGATCAGCGAACGCCGTACGCCGAAGGTGTCGATGACGATGGCGGGGATGCGCCGGGCGAGGGCCTCGATGACGGCGGTCGACGACACTGTCACGAGCCCCGCGGCCGTGTCGAGCGCCTCCGCCATCGGTACCGCCGACACCACGAGGTTCTGCGGCACGGGTCCGAGTTCCGCGATCAGGTCGGGGTAGCCGTCGCGTTCGGGGTGCGTCTGGTTCTCGCCGGCGAGTGCGCGCACCTTGATCACCACGCGGCGCGTCGGGTCAGCGAGGGCCGCGTCCCGCAGCATCGCCGCGACGACCAGCCGGTCCTCGCGAAGGGCGGGCACGATCGCTTGAGCCGCGAAGACCAGATCCGTCCCCGACGCGGGTCGCTGCGACATGAAGGGCAGCGTCGCGAGCCCGAACCGGTGGTCCCACCCCTTCGCCCGCGAGAGTCGCGCAAACTCCCGAACCTCGCGGTGCGAGTGCAGCACCAACAGGTCGGCTTGGCGGCGATAGAGCAGCGCCTTGCGAGTCGTCGGGATCGAGATGCCCGGCAGCCCGGCAACGACCACCGGTCGCGGCACGAGGTCGGCGACGAGCCGGGTGAGCACGCGCGCGATCGGACCCGGCGTCGCGACCAGCACGGCGTCGGGTGGATCGGCGGCAAGCCGAGCTGCGACGTCAAGGAGTGCGATTCGCGACACCGCCGAGATTCCGCTGCCCGCTAGGGCCGCCGCGAGCTGGGCGTCGCTCACCACCATGGGCGAGTCCACGACGAGCAGCTCGCGGTCCCACTCCGGCGGCAGGGTGCCCGCGAGTGATGCCCCCCACTTGACGTACGAGTCCGAGTCGGCGAGTGCGACGAGCCTCACGCGGTGACCCTCGGCGCCCGTAGGGCGCGCTGACGACGCATGCTGCGCAGGTTCACGCAGTGATCCTCCGCAGCTTCGCCATCGGAGCCTCTTCACCGGGCATGATGCGCTTCACGCCGTCGCCGAGAGCCGCCTCGATGATGCGGATATCGCGGACCAGGTGCTGCAGCCCGGTCGGCTCGAGGGATGCCGCATGGTCAGAGCCCCACATCGTGCGGTCGAGGGTGATGTGCCGCTCGATCGCGCTCGCCCCAAGCGCCGCGGCGGCGAGCGAGATCTGCAGGCCCGGCTCGTGCCCCGAGTAGCCGACCGGCACGCCGGGGAACGCGGCGCGGAGCGTCGCGAGCATCCGCAGGTTCGCCTCCTCGGCAGGCATCGGGTAGGTCGAGGTCGCGTGCAGCAGCACGAGGTTCTCTACTCCGAGCACATCGACGGC
This sequence comes from Pseudolysinimonas sp., assembly GCF_031389465.1. Lineage (GTDB taxonomy): Bacteria > Actinomycetota > Actinomycetes > Actinomycetales > Microbacteriaceae > Pseudolysinimonas_A. Next base: position 5,296 of record NZ_JANMSQ010000020.1, on the reverse strand, counting down.
TACCTCGATCTGGTCCATCGTCGACATCCCGGTCGAGAGGATGATCGGCTTGCCGGTCGCGGCGAGGGCGCGCAACAGCTCGAGGTCGGTGACGGATGCCGACGCGACCTTGTGGGCGACGACGTTGAGGTCTTCCAGGAACTCGACGCTCGGCACATCCCACGGTGAGGCGAACCAGTCGAGGCCGCGCAAAGTCGCGTGGTCGCCGATCTCGATGTACTGGTCGCGGTCGAACTCGACGCGGTAGCGGTACTCGAGGTAGCTCATGGTGCCCCACGGGGTCTCGCGCGGGACATCGCGCATGTGCGCGGGCGTCGAGATCTCGGGGGTGCGCTTCTGGAACTTCACGGCCTGCGCGCCCGCGTCGGCGGCGACGTCGATGAGTCGCTTGGCGATCTCGACATCCCCGTTGTGGTTGAGGCCGATCTCGGCGATGACGTAGGCCGCGAGGCCCTCGCCGATGCCGTGTGATCCGATGACGACGTTCATGGTGTTCTCCTCGTGGTATTCGCTGTGGTTGCGGTGCGGGCGGTTCGTTCACGGGCGGCGAGGATACGTTCCGCCGCCTCGCGGACCGCCCCCCTCCCGCCGGGGCTTCCGAGCACGAGCCGCGCCGCGGCGAGCACGCGCGGGTGCGCGTCGGGGACGGCGAGTGGCCACCCCACGAGCTCGAGGCAAGCGAGATCGTTGACGTCATTGCCGAGATACGCGACGCGGTCGAGATCGAGCTGACGCTCCGCCGCCCAGGCGCGCAACACCGCGGCCTTGTCACCGAGCCCCTGCCGCACGTCGACGCCGAGCTTGGCGGCGCGGGCGCCCACCACCGGATTGGTCTCGGTCGACAGGATGAGGGTTGGCACTCCCGCAGCGCGGAGTAGGGCGACGCCCATCCCATCCCCGCGGTTGACGCTCACATACTCGCTGCCGTCCTGCCCGACCAGCACCGAGTCGTCGGTGTGCACCCCGTCGAAGTCGGTGACCAGGGCGTCAACGTCGAGCGCCGCCGCCGGAGAAACGAGTGGGGCGATCGCGTTCGCCAGCCGCAATTGCTCCGCGGTGTCGATCTCGAGCGCGTGCCGTTCCTCGACGAGCGCGACCCCGGTGCGGCCGAAGAAGCGGTGTCGGGCCACCCGGAAACCCGCTGCGTCGAGCACGTAGAAGGCGCCGGTCTCCAAATACTCGGGCGAACGGTCCTGGCGGCGCGGCCGGGCTGCGGGGTCGTGGTTGATGCCCGTCATGCCGTCCGCGCCGTGGCGCCAGAGGAAACCCCACGACTCGACGGCCGAGAACACCGCGTCCTCCGACCCGGCGGCGACCCGGCCGATCGCATCGTCGAGGTCGGCAGAATCGATGAACGGCGACGTCGCCTGGAGGAACACGAGGATGTCGGCCTCGACGCCGCGCGCCCGCAAGGTGTCCAAGGCGTGCAGCAGAGCCGACTCGCTCGAGGCCTCATCGCCGGCGATTGCGGCCGGTCGGTCGATGACCTCAGCACCCCACTCCCGCGCCACCGCGGCGATTTCGGCGTCGTCGGTCGACACCACGACCCGATCGATACCCGTCGCCCCCCGAGCGGCGGCAACGGCCCGGCCGACGAGCGGCATCCCCCCCACGCGGCGGAGGTTCTTGCCCGGAACTCCTTTCGACCCGCCGCGAGCCGGGATGACGGCGACGACCTCGCCACTCGACTTCGGACGCGCGGTCACCCCGAACGCTCCACGGAACGGGGCGGATTCAGAACGTGGGCGAGCGTCGAGTCGGCACTTGACCCCGATGACCGGATCTCGAGGCCGTCCAGACCAGCCAGGAAGAGTTCCACCGGAAGCCCGGGCTCGATCACCGTGACCCCGGGGATGCTGCGAATCGCGTCGACCTCCTGGGCGGGCTCGCGGCGGTGCGGCAGGTAGACGGCACCCCCGGACGCCGCGAAGCGGGCGACCTCCGCCAGGTGTTCCGCGCGGTCGAGCAACCCGTCGGCGACCCGCGCAGTTCCGAGCAGCACGTGGTTTCCGGGCAACCGCGGCGGCCGCGCGCTGCGGCGGGTCCACACGAACCGGTTGGCGCGCAGCCGCACCCCGAGCGCCGCGGCAGCGCGGAACTCTGCTCGCTCGGTGCCGAAGACGCTGAAGAACACCAAGCTCCCGCGGGCGGCGAGGCGCAGCAGGTGGTCGCGGGCGAGATCGCCGAGCAGCCCGCGGAGACCCGAGGGGCGCTGCTCAGGTCGCTCGAACGCGCACTGGCCGGCGAGCGCCGCAGCGAGGTGCAGGCTCATCGTGCCGTCGTCGAGTAGCGTCACGGCTTTCGGGCGCAGCACGGCAGCCGCGAGGCGGAACTGCCCCGAGAGCCCATCACCGACGATCCACTCGGACGCGCGCGCCAGTTCGTTCCAGGGGATGCCGAGGTATGGGATGCACGCCGCGAAGTTGGCGCCCCGGGCGAGCAGCTCCGCCGCGGTCTCCGGCATCTGCGGGCCGAGGCGGAAGACGACTCGCATCCTTACCCCGCGCTCAGCGGCGAGCTCGGCTGCCGACACGAACTGCAGCGGCGACTCCACCCACACCACCGGGTAACCCGAAATCACGTTCGCCTCATCCCCCCGCTTGCTGAAGGCGGGTACTGCCCACGCTCAACCCGGACGGTTGACGGCATCCGTCAGCTAGGTGTCCTCCCGATGAACCGGACGTGACGTGTCCTCCCCGGCGGAGCCGGCAGCCGCTTCTCCCCCACAGATCGACTTCCAGCTGTGCAGTGCACAATGGATGGGTGATCGACGTGACCGAGCCGCAGGTCTGGGTGCTCATCGGCGTGTTCGCGACTGCGGTATTCGGGATGCTGACCTGGCAGACGATCAGCTTCAATCGCGCGCTCAAGTCATCGATCGACGGCCTCGCCGCACGAATCGACGGGCGCTTCGCCGCAGTCGACGCGAAGCTCGACGGACTCGATCGCGACGTGCAGGCGCTCACCCGACACGTCTTCGGCACCGATCCGCGCTGAGTCCTTTGGAGGTTCCTGCCAAGGGACACCCGCGAGCGATCGGTAGGCTGAGGGCCGTGACCGACGCCGCCTCCACACCCGCGCCCGACCTGACGACGACCGCCGGGAAGCTCGCTGACCTCAAGGTCCGGTACCACGAAGCCGTCACCGCCAGTGGGGCCGCAGCGATCGAAAAGCAGCACGCGAAGGGCAAGAAGACCGCGCGCGAGCGCATCGAACAACTGCTCGATCAGGGCTCGTTTGTTGAACTCGACGAGTTCGTGCGGCACCGCACCAACTCGTTCGGCATGGACAAGAACCGACCCTACGGCGACGCGGTCGTCACGGGCACCGGCACCATCCACGGTCGCCAGGTCGCGGTGTACTCGCAGGACTTCACGATCTTCGGCGGTTCGCTCGGCGAGGTCGCGGGCGAGAAGATCATCAAGGTCATGGAGCTCGCACTCAGAACGGGAGTGCCGATCATCGGGATGCTCGACTCCGGTGGTGCGCGCATCCAGGAGGGCGTCGTCGCCCTCGGCAAGTACGGCGAGATCTTCCGGCTCAACACCGCCTCGTCGGGCGTCATCCCGCAGCTCTCGATCATCATGGGTCCGGCTGCGGGCGGCGCCGTCTACGGGCCAGCCCTCACCGACTTCGTGATCATGGTCGACAAGACTTCCCAGATGTTCGTCACCGGCCCCGACGTCATCAAGACCGTCACGGGCGAAGACGTCGGAATGGATGAACTCGGCGGCGCGCGCACGCACAACCAGCGCACCGGCGTCTCGCACTACCTCGCCGACGACGAAGACGACGCCCTCGACTACGCGCGGGCGCTCATCTCGTTCCTGCCCGACAACAACCTCGTCGAGGCCCCGGTCTATGAGTCGGAGACCGAACTCGAGATCACCGACGCCGACCGCCGGCTGAACACGATCATCCCGGACTCAGCCAACCAGCCGTACGACATGCGATCGATCATCGAGCTGCTCGTCGACAACAACGACTTCCTCGAAGTACAGCCGCTGTTCGCCCCCAACATCCTGATCGGTTTCGGTCGTTTCGAAGGGCGCAGCGTCGGCATCATCGCCAACCAGCCGCAGGCGATGGCCGGCACACTCAACATCGACGCCGGCGAGAAAGCCGCCCGGTTCGTGCGGTTCTGCGACGCCTTCTCGATTCCCATCCTCACCCTCGTCGACGTTCCCGGTTACCTCCCAGTACCGACCAGGAGTGGACGGGCGTCATCCGCCGCGGCGCGAAACTGCTCTACGCCTACGCGGAGGCCACGGTGCCGTTGGTCACGGTCATCACCCGTAAGGCCTACGGTGGCGCCTACATCGTGTTGGGTTCCAAGCTGCTCGGTGCCGACCTCAACTTCGCCTGGCCGACTGCCGAGATCGCGGTGATGGGCGGTCAGGGTGCGGTCAACATCCTCTACCGCGGCGACCTGAAGAAGGCCGAAGAGGCCGGAGAGGATGTCGCCGCCGTGCGCACCCGCCTCGCCAATGAATACACCTACAACGTCGCCTCGCCGTTCCTTGCGGCCGAGCGCGGCGAGCTCGACGGCATCATCGAGCCGGCCGCGACCCGGGTCGCGATCGTCAAAGCGCTCAGGGCGCTGCGTACCAAGCGGGCCACGCAGCCGCCGAAGAAGCACGGGAACATCCCGCTGTGACCAGCCCCGAGATCCGCATCCTCGGCGGGCAGGCGACGGCTGAAGAGATCGCGGCGGCCACTGCCGTGCTCACCGCCGCCCTCGACGAGCTCGCGGGCGAGAGCCGGCGTCGCGGCGAGTCGGGCCTCACCGCCTGGCAGGTAAGTCAACGCCCGGTGCGGAAGCCGCTGCCGCACGGGGCGTGGCGCAACTTCGAAGCCTGACCCGCGAACACGACGGAATTCGTCGTCACCGCACGCGATTCGGTCGAATCCATGCTTTTGGTCGGTCCAACTCGACGGTGTTGTCCCCCGATTGGGCTGCTGAATTCGTAGAATTGCCCACTGATTTCCTCAACGCCCGGCAACGGCTGTCCCCCGAAATGATGACTTGGCGACATTCGGCTTCGCCGGTAGCTTGTCTCCTGAAGGTGCATCTCTTTCAGAGATCCACCGCCATGGGTCGGCGTCAAGGGTAAGCGTGCCGATCATGTGGGGGCGAGTCAGGGCGATATTCGGGTTGTCGCCCTGACTCGATTATTGGACGGGGCCGGATCTGCTGAAGATCCGGCCCCGTATCCTCTTCCGCCTCGAACACAGCGGTCGTCCCGGGCGGCGACAACGGCATCCCCACCGGCATTAGAGTTGTCGCGACCTGCCC
>NZ_JANMSQ010000017.1:0-2821 GCF_031389465.1 Pseudolysinimonas sp. | reverse complement strand
CAGCGGAATGACCATCCTCAAGGGCTGGCGGTGGGCGATCGTGATCATCACGATCTTCACCGCGGCAGCGACACCTGCCGCCGACGTGATTTCGATGGTGCTGCTCGCGATCCCGCTGATCATCCTGTACTTCATCGCGGTCGGGATCGCGGTCTGGCACGATCGCGTCGCGGCGAAACGTCTCGCGGCGGACGTGACGGCGTGACAACCGCGCCGGAGCCCAGCGCGTCGGAGCCCAGCCCCGCCGAGCGGTTCGCTGCCGCGCGGGCGCGTACGGGTACGCCGCGCCTCCAGACCTTCCGTGAACACCTCGCATTCGATCTCGACCCGTTCCAGATGGAGGCCTGTCAGTCGCTCGAGGCCGGCCGGAGCGTGCTCGTCGCCGCCCCCACGGGAGCCGGCAAGACGATCGTCGCCGAGTTCGCGGTGCATCTCGCGCTTGCCCAGCCCCGGGCAAAGGTGTTCTACACGACCCCGATGAAGGCACTCAGCAACCAGAAGTTCGCCGAGCTGACCGCCGAGCACGGGTCGAGCAACGTCGGCTTGCTGACCGGCGACAGCAACATCAACTCGAGCGCCCGGGTCGTCGTGATGACCACCGAGGTGCTGCGGAACATGCTCTACGCCGACAGCCCGTTGCTGCGCGATCTGGCCTTCGTGGTGATGGACGAAGTGCACTACCTCGCCGACCGGTTCCGGGGTGCTGTCTGGGAAGAGGTCATCATTCACCTTCCCCAGCACGTGCGGATGGTGTCGCTGTCGGCGACGGTGTCCAATGCCGAGGAGTTCGGGGACTGGCTCCAGGCGGTGCGGGGCGACACCGACGTCGTCGTCTCGGAAGAGCGCCCGGTGCCCCTCGAGCAACACGTGCTCGTTCGGCAGAAGCTGCTGGACCTGTTCGAGACGTCGACCCTGGTTCGCGGCGACGGCACCGACGGCACGCGCGTGAACCCCGAATTGACCCGGCTCACGGGTGCATCCGACCGCGCTGCGAACAACTACCGCCATCCCAACATCGGGCGCCCGCGAAAAGGCCAGAAGCGGGATGCCGACCGCACGGTGTCACGCGGCGCCCCGAGCGGTGATCGCATGTTCGGCGATCGGATGTCTCGGGCCGACATCGTGCGACTGTTGCGGTCGCGCAACCTGCTGCCGGCGATCTTTTTTGTGTTCAGTCGCGTCGGCTGCGACGCCGCAGTCGAGCAGGTGGCTCGCAGCGACATTCGACTGACGGAAGCCTGGGAGCGCGACGAAATCCGGTCAATCGTCGAGGAGCGCTGCCGCCCGATCCCCGACAGCGACCTCGCCGTACTCGGCTACTGGGGCTGGCTCGACGGCCTCGAGCGCGGTCTCGCCGCGCACCACGCCGGGATGCTGCCGATCTTCAAGGAGATCGTCGAAGAGCTGTTCCAGCGCAAACTCGTGAAGGCCGTGTTCGCGACCGAGACGCTCGCGCTCGGCGTGAACATGCCCGCACGCACGGTCGTGATCGAGAAGCTCGAGAAGTTCAACGGCGAAGCCCGCGTACCGATCACGCCGGGGGAGTACACCCAGCTGACCGGCCGCGCCGGGCGCCGCGGCATCGACGTCGAGGGGCACGCCGTCATCCAATGGTCGGGGGGTGTCGACCCGCGCGCCGTCGCATCGCTCGCGTCGCGACGGTCATACCCCCTGCACTCGTCGTTCCGGCCGACCTACAACATGGCCGTGAACCTGATTCAGCAGTTCGGGCGCACCCGCACGCGCGAGATCCTCGAGCAGTCGTTCGCGCAGTTCCAAGCCGACCGCGCGGTCGTCGATCTCGCGCGCCGGGTGCGCAAGCAGGAGGAGTCGCTCGGCGGGTACGAGGAAGCGATGACCTGCCACCTGGGCGACTTCCGCGAATACTCGACGCTGCGTCGCGAGCTGAGCGACCTCGAGCGCAAGAACGCCCGCGCGGAAGGTCGGGGTCCGGGCGAGCACGAGAGTCGTGGCGAACGCGAGAAGCGTCAGCGGCAGATCTCCGACCTGCGCAAACGCATGAAACAACATCCCTGTCACGCCTGCGCCGAACGGGAGGCGCACGCGCGCTGGGCCGAGCGGTGGTGGCGGCTCAAGCGGGAGACCGATCAGTTGCGGGCGCAGATCTCGGGCCGCACCGGTGCCGTGGCGCAAGTCTTCGATCGCGTCACCGACGTGCTGGCCGAACTCGGCTACGTCACGGCGTCGGCTGAACGCGGAGACGGAGAGCTTGAGGTCACCGGCCCCGGCCGCGTGCTCATGCGCATCTACGGCGAACGCGACCTGCTCGTGTCGGAGTGTCTGCGGCGTGGAGTGTGGGACGACCTCGACGCCCCCGGACTCGCGGCGCTCGCGAGCAGCCTGGTGTACGAACCGCGCCGCGAGGGGGAGACGGGGGAGCGCAACCTTCCTCGCGGCGCCTTCCGTGCGGCGCTGGAGGCGACCGAAGGCGTCTGGGAGGAACTGCAAGCCCTCGAGATCTCCCACCGATTGCCCGAAGGCACCGCGCCCTCGCCCGGCATCGCACTCGCGACCCAGAAGTGGGCGCAGGGTGCGTCCCTCGACGTCGTGCTCCGGGATGCCGAGCTCGCCGCCGGCGACTTCGTGCGGTGGATGAAGCAGGCCGTCGATCTGCTCGACCAATTGTCGATCGTGGCGGATGGGCCGCTCGGGCGCCGCGCACGTACGGCGATCGACGGCATCCGTCGAGGGATCGTCGCCTACTCTGGGGTCTCGTGACCACGACCATTCCGCGGGTTGAGGAGCGCCCGCCATCGGCGGTCGCGTCTCGAAACCCAACCGTCTCGAATGTAGGTTTCGA
>NZ_JANMSQ010000072.1:0-3937 GCF_031389465.1 Pseudolysinimonas sp. | reverse complement strand
CTAGGTGTAGCGACCCGTGAGGTTGTGAACGCGGCAGGCGGGGGTGTGGCCTCCGAGGGCGCTGTGGGGTCGTCGGTGATTGTATTCCTCGAGCCAGTCGGGGTAGGTGGCGGATCGGGCTTCGTTGGAGAGGTAGGTGGTGGCGTAGGCCCATTCGGCGGCGAGGGTGCGGTTGAATCTCTCCACTTTCCCGTTGGTCTGCGGCCGGTAGGGGCGGGTGCGGATGTGGCGGACTCCGTCGCCGAGGGCGGCGGCGAAGTCGCGTGAGCGGTAGCAGGAGCCGTTGTCGGTCATCACCGCTTTGACGGTGAAGCCGGCCTCGGCAAAGTGATCGCGGGCGCGAGTCCAGAACCCGGCGGCTGTTTCCTTCCTCTCGTCGCCGAGTTCCTCGGAGTAGGCGAGACGGGTGCAGTCGTCGACCGCGTGGTGCAAGAACGCATAGCCGCGCGAGGGTGCGGCTCCGCGGCGCGCCGCCCGGTCCCGCGCCGCCTCGGCTCGACGGTCCTGGATGGACCCGCGGCCATGGGCGCGCCAGCCGCCGCCGTCGGGGATCCGCCCGAGTTTCTTGATATCGACGTGCACGATGTCACCCGGCTCCGCCGCTTCATAGCGGATCGGTTTGGGCTTCCGGACAGGCAGGCCGGTGTTGCGGTCCAGATGCGACAGTCTGGGCATCCGATACCGAGCGAGCACCCGGCCGACCGTCGCCGGGTTCAACCCCAGATGCCAGGCGATCCGCCTCGCGCCCCAGCGGCGGTTGAAACGGAGCGCGACGACCCGCCGCTCGGTGCGACGCCCGATCTGGGCTGGCGACCGGTGCGGACGAGAGCTGCGATCCTCCATCGGCTCACCGGCGCGATATCGATCCGCCCACTTCTTCGCCGTCGCCGGCGAGCACTGGAAACGCTGCGCCGCGCGAGCCAGCGTCCAACGACCATCGACTACTGCCCGAGCCAGACGAAGACGACCCTTGGGTGTCAAATGAGCATTACCGTGAACCACGAAGACCTCCGGTTTAACGATGCGAGTGTGGTAACCCACATCGTTCCGGAGGTCTTCACCTACCCGCGACGTTCACAACGTCCCGGGTCGCTACACCTAGGCCGCGTCGAAGAACTCCCAGATCAGGGCCGTCGCATCGAGCGCGCCGCTCGGCTGATCGGTGGCGCCTTCCCGGGCGACGGATCCCGGCCACTGGTGACCGGCATCCGCGACGGTCACAAGCACGACGCGGCGGTCGTCGGCGCAGGCGCTCGCGCTGGTCGTGACCGGCGGTTCGTCGGTGATCACGGGGTCGGCGCAAGCGCCCGCGGCCCGCCACAGGGCGTTGACGTCGGCGATCGGCATCCCGTCGACGTCACCGATGCCGTTACCGGGCTCACCGTCCATGCGCACGCTGCCGTCGTCGAGACCGTGGATGTGCAGAACGGATGTCGGCGCCGGCGCCTCGCAGGGTGTCACGATGGTGCCGGCGACGGGGGCGATCGCCGCGAACAGGTCGGTCTCGCAGGCGAGTCGGTACGACATCATCGCGCCGTTCGACATTCCCGTCGCGAAAGTGCGGTCGCTCGAAATGCCGAACTCGTTCTGCAGCTCGCCGACGAGGGCGGTGATGAAGGCGACATCGTTGACGTCGTCGCGTTCGGCCCCACCGCAGCAGTCGCCCGCGTTCCAGGTGCGGCTCTTTCCGTCGGGGTAGGCGACGACGAACCCAGCCGCGTCGGACTCCGCGTTCCAGCCGTAGGCCCGTTCGGCCTGCTGCGCGGAGCCGAGGCCTCCGTGCATCATCACGACCAGCGCGGGATCGGTGGCGAGCTGCTCGGGGATGTGCACGCGATACGACCGGTCGACGCCGTCCACCTCGATCACTCGGAGCTCGGTGCCGGGTGGTGTCGCGGAGTCCTGCTGGTCGCCGCGGATGCCGCAGCCGGTGAGAGCGACGGCGACCGAGGTGACGGCGAGCAGGGCGGCGAGGATGCGGCGGGGCCTCATGCGGGGGGTCATGCGGCAAGTCTTCCGGCTCCGACGCCCGTCTGCGTCGTCCCGATGACACACGACGCTTACTCCCCTCGGAGTACCCGAAACCCCTAAGGTGGCGCCATGAGTGCGACCGACACCTACGTCAGCCCGAGCCGAGTTCCCGCCACGCTCGCGCTGATTCTGGCCGTGCTCGGCGCGGCCGGGATGGCCTGGAGCTTCGTCAACGGAGTGTCCGCCGCACTCGACGCGAGCGGCTCCGGCGCGACGCCCTACATCATCGTGTTCCTGATTGCCGCGATTCTCGTGCTCGCGGGCCTCGTGATCAGTATCGTCTGCCTCGCGCGCGGCCTCGCCCGCGGGATCGCGGGTCTCGCCCTGCTGGTGTCGCTCGCCCCGATCGTGGCGGTCATCATTCTGCGGGTCGCAGCGAACGCCTAACCGAGCCTCTCAGCAGCCGCGTACAACTTCGAACGCGGAACGTACCGCGCCGAGTTGCCGAGCAGCCCGGCCACTTCCTCGTCGGTGAGCTCGCGGCGCACCTTCCCCGGGACCCCCGCCACGAGCGAACGGGGCGGGATGACGGTCCCCTCAAGCACGAGCGCTCCCGCGGCGACGAGGGAGTTGGCACCGATCACGGCGCCGTTGAGCACCGTCGCGTTCATGCCGATGAGGCAGCCGTCTTCGACCACGCAGCCGTGAACGATCGCGCCGTGGCCGATGCTGACATCCGCGCCGACGATCGTCGGGTTGCCGGACTCGGTATGGATGACCGCGTTGTCTTGCAGATTGCTGCGCTCGCCCAGCACGATCTCGTCGATGTCTCCCCGCAACACCGCACCGAACCACACGTTCGCGTCGGCGGCGATCCGCACGTTCCCGATGACGGAAGCGTTCGGCGCCACCCAGGCTGCACCGTCGATCTCGGGGGTGTGTCCGTCGAACGGGATGATGAGCGGCATGCGCCCAGGTTAGTTGCGTTGAGCGATGGCGCCGAAGTCGAGCCTGGCACTGTGCCGGATCCCCACAGCGCCACGATTCGTGGGAATTGGCGGCTCACGCGGCATTCAGCCGCCGATTCGCACGAATCCTCGGGGCTCGAGCGCCCCGGCCTAAGCTGTCTCGCGATATGGCCACGTTCTCCTCACTTTCGGATCGCCTCACCGCGACGTTCAAGAACCTCCGCACCAAGGGCAAGCTCACTCCCGCGGATGTCGACGGCACGGTGCGCGAAATCCGTCGCGCCCTCCTCGACGCCGACGTCGCACTCGAGGTGGTGAAGGAGTTCACGGGTAAGGTGCGCGAGCGGGCGCTGAGCGACGAGGTCAACAAGGCGCTCAACCCGGCACAGCAGGTCGTGCAGATCGTGAACGAAGAGTTGGTCGGCATCCTCGGTGGTGAGCAACGACGCCTGCAGTTCGCGAAGAAGCCGCCGACCGTCATCATGCTCGCCGGCCTTCAGGGTGCGGGTAAGACGACCCTCGCCGGGAAGCTCGCGAAGTGGCTGAAGAAGGAGGGGCACACGCCTCTGCTCGTGGCGAGCGACCTTCAGCGTCCGAACGCCGTCACCCAGCTGCAGGTCGTCGGCGAGCAGGCGGGCGTGCCGGTCTTCGCCCCCGAGCCGGGCAACGGGGTCGGCAACCCGGTGAAGGTCGCGAAGGACGGCGTCAAGGAGGCGGAGCGTAAGCAGTACGACACCGTCATCGTCGACACCGCCGGCCGCCTCGGGATCGACGCCGAGCTGATGAAGCAGGCCTCCGACATCCGCAAGGCCGTCGATCCCGACGAGGTGTTGTTCGTCATCGACGCGATGATCGGTCAGGACGCCGTCACGACCGCCCGGGCCTTCCAGGAGGGCGTAGACTTCACCGGCGTCGTGCTCACCAAGCTCGACGGCGACGCCCGCGGTGGCGCCGCACTGTCCGTCGCGTCCGTGACCGGCCGCCCGATCATGTTCGCG
>NZ_JANMSQ010000307.1:0-2177 GCF_031389465.1 Pseudolysinimonas sp. | reverse complement strand
CGTCGACCTCGTCGCGCTCGGACTCAACCTGTTCACCCAAGGCATCGACCCCGAGATCGACTTCAGCGACCTCGACCACATCCGCCGCACCGCCGAGTACTGCAACCAGCTGCGGGTGCCCGAGCGCTCGCCGTGGGCCGGCGACCTCGTCTACACCGCCTTCTCCGGCTCCCACCAGGACGCCATCAAGAAAGGCTTCGAAGCGATGGATGCCGAAGCCGAGCGCCAGGGCAAGCCGGTCTCCGAAATCGAATGGGCGGTCCCGTACCTGCCGATCGACCCGAAGGACGTCGGTCGGGGTTACGAAGCGGTCGTGCGGGTGAACTCGCAGTCGGGCAAAGGGGGTGTGGCCTACCTGCTGAAGGCCGACCACGCTCTTGACCTTCCGCGTCGACTGCAAATCGAATTCAGCCAAGTCGTGCAAGCCAAGACCGACGCCGAAGGCGGCGAAGTCACCAGCGAACAGATCTGGGATGTCTTCCAAGACGAATATCTGCCTGCCTCCGCCGAAGACGCGAAGTGGGGTCGATACGAACTGCTCGGCACCCGCACCGCGAGTGACATGAACGGCGAAGTCAACCTCGACATTCGCATCCGCGTCGGCGAGGAGGTGCAGGCGGCGAACGGAACCGGCAACGGACCCATCGCCGCGTTCCTCGGCATCCTCACCGGGCTCGGACACGACATCAAGCTGTACGACTACGTCGAACACACCCTCTCCGCCGGCGGCGACGCCCAAGCCGCCGCCTACGTCGAGCTTCACGTCGATGGCAAACGGCTCTGGGGCGTCGGGATCGACGGCGACATCTCGACCGCGTCGCTCAAGGCGGTCGTGTCGGCAGTCAACCGCTCGGTTCGCGCTGACTCTGGGGATCGCGAACTCATTTCCGCGGGTTGAGTAGCGCGCCCCGCAGCGGCACGCGGAAAGAAAACCCCAAGCGTGCGCACCCCGTTTAGATACGCGTCGCCCAGCGGGCGGCGCTACTCAACCAACGACGAGGGTGACGCGCTTTCCGTCGCAGACGTTTGTCGCTGTCCCCAGCTGTTCTTCGGCGACGAGCGTGACGAGCACGCCGTCGGGAGCCAGCCATGCGTCGAGATCCGCGAGTACCTCGCGGAGGGGGTCCAGACCATCGGGGCCACCCGCGATGGAGAGATTGGGCTCCTGGGCGCGGTAGTCGCCGGGGATGTCGGCGAGGCGGGCGGTCGGCACGTGGGGGAGGTAGGCGACCGCGAGGTCTACCCGTCCCCGCAACTCGTGGGGGAGGGCATCCCACCAGTCGCCCTCGTGAACGTGGAAGTCGTGGCGGGCGGCGTTGCGTATGGCGTAAGTCAGCGCCATCGGGTCGAGGTCGACGCCGTAGACGTCGGCTCGGGGGAGTCGGGTCTTCACGGCTGCTGCGATGGAGCCGGAGCCGGTGCCGAGGTCGACGATGACGTGGGCGTCGGGGCGGGCGGCGACGGCGGCGTCAACCAGGATCTCTGCGCGGGTGCGCGGCACGAAGACGCCCGGGCCGACCTCGACCTCAACTCCGGCGAAGAGGGCGACACCCAGCGCGTGTTCGAGGGGGATGCCGGCCGCGCGGGCGGTGACGATCGGCTCCGCTCGCTGCTCGTCCTGCCCGACGACCCGGCGGATCTCGGCGGCCTCCTCTTCGGCGAAGACGCAGCCGACCGCACGCAGCCGCGCGACGAGAGGGTCAGGGGGCGCGGGGTCAGGCATCCCGGGTCGGCGGCTTCGGTTTGCGGGAGAGACGGGGAATGCGCTCGATGCGCCGCTGCTCGGGGAGGCTCCAGCGGAACAATACCGCGAGCACCCGCACGGTGAAGGTGAGCCCGACGCCGACGATCGCGGCGATGGGGACGGCGACGCCGAGGTTCACGAGCACGACGAGGGTCGTCGTGCCGACGAGCGCCGCGACCGCGTACAGCGAGCCGACGTGCATGAGGGCGATGGGAAGTGCGAGCAGCAGGTCGCGCAGAATCGATCCGCCGACCGCCGCGAGCACGCCGACGAAGACGGCCGGTACCTCGGGTAGTCCGGCAGCGAGTGCCGCGGTCGTGCCAATCGCGCCGAACAGCCCGATCGTGAGGGCGTCGAGCACGGTGATGACGTTCGCGAGCCGCGAGAAGATCCGCTCGAGCAACATGCCGATGAGGGCGGCCCCGGTCGCGAC
>NZ_JANMSQ010000298.1:0-1683 GCF_031389465.1 Pseudolysinimonas sp. | reverse complement strand
GTCGCCCTCGCCGATCCCGAGCGCATCCCGGACCGCTTTCGGGACGGTCACCTGTCCCTTCGAGCTCATTCGTGCAGCGATCTCCATCACCCCTCCTTACTTTATCAAATATGTAAGGATACCTGGTCGCACCGGAGAGTCAAGCAAGGAGCGCCGAGTGCCCGGTATGTGCACCCTTGCAAGGTCTTGTTGCGCCGATGTTGAGCGATTCGCAAGCGGGTTTGGCGATTGACGGTGCCGGGCTCGCAGATCGGCGGTTACGTATCGAGGGTCGGCGGCGGTGTCTGCTCGAGTCAGCACGCGGCCAGCAAGGACTGCCCGCTCACATCGAACTGGTCACGGAACGCGGTCGGCGGTGTTCGGCGGTTTGTACTGATCGTGGTCGGGTTCGCCGGTTCTCGGGCGGCCTGTGGCCAGTCGTCGTCCGTGATTTCCGGGCGGGTTGCTATAGAGTCGTGTGCGTGGCACAATCGTGACCATGACGACTGATTCGTTGCGGAACGTGAAGGACCGGTTCTCCGAATTCGTTGACCGCGTTGACCGGGAGCACGAACGCATCGTTGTCACCCGGAACGGTCGACCCGCCGCCGTTCTGATCAGCCCGGATGACCTCGACAGTCTCGAGGAGACCCTCGAGCTGCTCGGTGACCACGACGCGATCAAGGAACTCGTCGAGGCCGAAGCCGCTGTCGCCGCTGGCGACGTGGTCCGAGGCGTTGAGGCCGTCCGAGCGTTGCGCGCATCACCCACCCGATGACCGAAGTCGGCTACGAGCTCGTCGTTGCCCGTCCAGCGGCGCGTGCGATCGCCGAGACTCTCCCCGAAGCGATCAGCGCTGCCGTCATCGACTTCATCACCGGATCGCTGATCGAGAACCCCCGTCGCGTCGGTCGAGAGCTGCGCAAGGAACTCGCTGGCATCCACAGCGCACGCCGAGGGAGTTACCGCATCCTGTATCGGATCGACGAGGGCAAACGAACAGTGACAGTGCTCCGCGTCGACCACCGCGGCGACGTCTACCGAACGACCTGACGTCCGGCCGAACGAAGGGATCGGCGGTGTCGGGCGGTCATTCAGCGCATCGCGTCGGAAGTGCGTGGGGCACCATGTTGCGAGCCGTCAGCGAAGTAGCACGCTGAGCGGATGGGAGACTGAGTCAGCGTTCGGAATCCCGCGGGTGGTGCTGTCAGTCGAACGGTGTTGGTTAGGCCCGTCATCGACGGTACGAGATCGATCCGAGCCTGTTCGTCGATCCAGTCATTCGGCTCGAGCACCCGAAGCATCCCTCTGTCCTCGAGGGGCTCAGCGAGTGATGGATCGGCGATGTGATGACGGCCGTACACGTAGTCCGGAAGCAGGATCGCGACTTCGTCGAAGAAGAGCAGCAGCGACTTGATCCAGTCGTGCTCGCTCAAGCGCCAGTACGGCGCGGGATAGATGTATGCGACGTCGACGATGTTCGACACCGTCTCAGCGTACGTCTCGGCCGGATTGCTCGGCCCCTTCCCAAAGCGCGTCACGCGCTGACGTCGAGAGGGGTCATGTCGCGGGCTTCAGCCCGGCTCGCAGACGTGCGGCGGCTGCCGGTACCACCTCGCCGTAGTCGCCCGTCGCTGCGACATGCTCGGGTAACTTCAGCGGCCACAGCACCGTCACTCCCTTGATCTGCTTGGATCGCATGAG
>NZ_JANMSQ010000276.1:0-2142 GCF_031389465.1 Pseudolysinimonas sp. | reverse complement strand
GACACCGACCCGCCACTGGTGCACGCGCTCGAGCTCCTCGGGCGGTCGAATCTGCCGATCGAAGCGCTCGTGTTCACCGGCGACCTCGCCGATCTTGCCGAGCCCGAAGCCTACGAACGACTTCGCAGCATCGTCGAACCGGCGGCCGCGAAGATCGGGGCGCACATCGTCTGGGTGATGGGTAACCACGACGAACGCCCCGCGTACTCGAAGGGGCTCTTCGACCACGAGAGCACCGATCCGCAAGACCGCGTCGAGATGATCGGCGGGCTGCGCATCATCTCGCTCGACTCCACCGTTCCCGGTCACCACCACGGCGACCTGCTCGAAAGCCAGCTCGAGTGGTTGCGCGAAGTGCTCGCCGAACCGGCCGCCGACGGCACGATCCTCGCGTTGCATCACCCGCCGCTGCCGTCGCCGGTCGAGATCATGGCGATTCTCGAACTTCAGGGCATGCCTCGGCTGGCTGACGTCATTCGTGGCACCGACGTGCGCGCCATCCTTGCCGGTCACCTGCACCACGCGATGTCGGGCATGTTCGCCGGCATCCCGGTTTCGGTCGCGTCGGCCACCTGCTACACGATCGATCCGACCGCTCCCGTCGGCAGCCTGCTCGGGGTCGACGGCTCGCAGTCGATCAACCTGGTGCACATCTACGACGACCAGATTCTGCATTCCGTCGTGCCGGTCAACGAGACCCGGCCGGTGTCGGGCTTCCCCGACTCGGTGATAGAACGGCTCGCCCAACTGACCCACGAGGAGCGCATCGCGGCGTTCTCGAACAAGGCGTCGACGTTCAACCTCGCCGAAGTCGAGTCCAGCTCGGCACCGAATTAGGCGGCGGGTCACGCGCCTGCCGTCGGCGGCTCGCGCGACGATAGCCAGGTGGATCTCCGCGCCGCGATGGACGGGTACGCCCGACACCTCGAACTCGACCGCGGCTTCAGCGTGCACACGATCCGCGGATACCGCACCGATCTCGTCGACCTCGCGGGGTTCGCCGAAAGCACCGGTGTCGACGACACCGCGGGTCTCGACCTCGAGCTGCTGCGCGGGTGGCTGTGGCGAGGTTCGACCGCGGGGCTCGCCAAGTCGACGCTCGCCCGGCGGAGCGCTGCCGCGCGCGGCTTCACGAAGTGGCTCACCTCGACGGGAACAGCGGATGCCGACTCCGGCCTGCGGCTGAAAGCCCCGCGCCCCGACCGACACCTGCCGCGCGTGCTCACTCGGCGCCAAGTCGACGGGCTGCTCGACGATCTGGGCGTGCGCGCCACGACGGGCGAACCGAATGCCGTGCGCGACCTTGCCGTGATCGAACTTCTCTACGCGTCGGCGTTGCGGGTAAGCGAACTCGTCGGCGCGCGGCTCTCCGATCTCGACCGGGAACGGATGACTCTCCGAGTGCTCGGCAAAGGTGACAAGGAACGCGTGGTGCCGTTCGGCATCCCGGCCCGGCGTGCGCTCGACACGTACCTCGACGACGCACGGGTCGCCCTGCTCGACGGTCGCGACGACCCGGGCACGATCTTCGTCGGTGCGCGCGGGAGGCAGCTCAGCACCCGCACGGTCTACGAACTCGTCGCCCGACTCCTCGCCGACCTGCCAGGATCAGGCCCGGCCGGCCCGCACGCCTTCCGGCACACCGCGGCGACGCACCTGCTCGACGGCGGAGCCGACCTCCGCGCCGTGCAAGAGTTGCTCGGCCACGCAAGTCTTGCGACCACGCAGATCTACACCCACGTCTCGGCCGAACGCCTCAAGGAGTCGTACCAGCTCGCCCACCCGCGCGCCTAGTAGCGGGGCGGCTCAGCTCACAGCCTCCGGCCGCCAGGCGAGCGCCTGCCAGATGGTGATCCCGTTCACGACGATGCCCACCACGATGAGCATGTTGTCGTAGAACCCCTCATACGGCAGCCCCACCAGGTTGAAGAGCACCAGGAACGCGGCGACGATCACGGTGATCCACACGAGCGGGGTCGCGGGTACGAGCAGCGATACCAGGATCATCACGATCGGCAGAAGCATCACGAGCGCGGCGACCGTCCACATCCACCCGGCCGCCTCGCGGCCAGCCATGCGGCCGGGCGTGAAGTGCCCCGCGAAGATGCGCAGCACATCGCCGAGTAGGTAGATGAGCATGAG
>NZ_JANMSQ010000271.1:0-2871 GCF_031389465.1 Pseudolysinimonas sp. | reverse complement strand
GCCTCATCGCCCTCATCGTTTTCATCGTCACCGTGGTGTCGATCGTGAACAACCCCAACCACGGAGGGTTCGGAAAGTTCGTCTGGATCGTGGTGGCGTTCTTCCTGAGCATCCTCGGGTCGATCCTGTGGCTGATCTTCGGCCGCGGACGCGTTCCGAAGCGCTGACCCGCTAGCGCTGCAGCCAGGCTTATCTCTGCAGCCAGGCGATCACGGCGAGAACTCGACGGTGATCGATGCCGGAATCTTCGAGTGCGAGCTTGCCGAAGATCGAGGTGACGTTCTTCTCAACCGCCCCCACTCCGATGAACAGCGCCTCGGCGATCGCGGCGTTCGTGCGGCCCTCCGCCATCAGCTGCAGCACCTCCCGCTCGCGCGGCGTGAGCGTCGCCAGTGGGTCGTGGCGCCGCCCGATGAGCTGCGCGACCACCTCCGGGTCGAGCACCGTGCCTCCGTCGGCGATGCGGTCGATGGCATCCACCAACTCGTCGAGCGAGGCGACCCGATCCTTCAGCAGGTAGCCAACTCCCCCGCTGCCTGAGCCGAGCAGCTCTTGCGCGTAGGCGACTTCCACATATTGCGACAGCAACAGGATGCCGGCGCGCGGCACCAGCGACCGCAACCGGATGGCGGCGCGCACCCCCTCATCGCGGAACGTCGGCGGCATCCGCACATCGAGCACCGCGAGGTCGGGGTCGAGCGCCTCGACGGCCACGAGGAGCGAGTCGGCATCGCCGAACGACCCGACCACCTGGTGGCCGGCCTCGGTCAGCACCCGCACGAGTCCTTCGCGGAGCAGCACGGAGTCATCCGCGACGACAACTCGCAATCCGCTCACCATGTCATTCTCCCGGGTGGGGTTTCGATACGCCGCTGCGCGGCTACTCAACCAACGGAAATCGGCAAGTGGGCGGTGACGACGGTGGGGCCGCCCTTGGGGCTGGAGATGTCGAGGGTGCCGCCCTGGCCGAGTACGCGCTCCTGCAGGCCGGCGAGACCGTGTTCGGGAACCGCCGTCGCGCCCCCGCGACCGTCGTCGGTCACGGTGATGTCGAGCCAGGTCTCCTCAGAGTCCGAGACGCGGCGCAGGTCGAGGCGCAGGTCGATCGCGGTCGCGCCGCTGTGCTTCACCGCGTTGGTGAGACCTTCGGCAGCAATGAAGTACGCGTTGCGCTCCAACTCGGTCGCCAGCTCAGTGCCCTTCGGCAGCGACGACACGACCCGCACCGTGACGGCGCTGCGCACGGCGAGTGACTCGAGGGCGGCGACGAGACCCCGGTCGAGCAGGATCGGCGGCGCGAAGCCCCGCGAGAGCGCACGCAGCTCTTCGAGCGCATCCTTCGAGTGCTGGCGAGCTTCCTCAAGCAGGCGACGGGCGGCATCCGGATCGGTGTCGAGCTGCCGCTCGGCCGCCGCGATGTCCATCTGCAGCCGCACGAGCCGCTGCTGCGGACCGTCATGGATGTCGCGCTCAAGCCGCCGCAACGCGGTTCCTTCGGCAGCGACCGCGGCCGACCGCGACTCGGTGAGGGTCGCGACCTCCTTCTCGAGGGCATCCGTGCGGAACGCGCCGAGCAGCCCGCGGGCAACGCCCCAGTGCATCCAGGTGAGACCACGCGTCACGAACGGCAGCGTCGCCGTGAAGATGACCCCGACGACGACCCACAGCAGCGTGTCGAAGAGCAGCGGGTCGAACTGCCCGCCGAGGCCCAGCACCCGATCGGCAAGCCACCTCGACACGTAGAAGTCACGGTCGCCCTCGGGGAGGTACCCCATCCAGATCCACCCGCTGATGCCGCCGAGTGCGACCGAGAACCAGACGACCGCGATCGTGAACGAAATCGTCGTCACGATGAAATTCACCAGCATCGTCCACACCAGATACAGCCAGTAGTGGCCGTTGCCGAACAGCGCCTTCAGCCAGCCGAAGAAGCCGGTCTTCGCGGTGCGGTCGTTCCAGTCGGGTCGCGGGATGGTCGGCCGCCCCACCCAACCCAGCAGTCCGAGCTCGACGACGCCCGCGCCGCGAGCGAGGTAGAGGGCGCCGACGAGGAAGAGCAGCCCCAAGAAGAACGTCGCGATCGTGCCGGCGGCGGCAGAGACCAGCCCGATGCTCACGGCGAACGTCACCGCCCCGATCGGGAAGGCGATGAACAGAAAGAGCAGCTCCTTCGGCACCCCGGCCCATAGCCGCAGATACAGCGGGCGAGTCGCGGGGCGGGGGGCGTCGGTGCTCATGGTCGTCTCCATTGTTGCGGGCATGGTTCCACCCTCGCGACGCGAGCCGCGTGGCGGCATGGTGCCCGCATCCCGAAACGAGTGGGGCTATCCCCCGCCCTGCCACGAAATGAGGCCAGGCTCAACTCCCTTGCGGAACACAATGTCGCGAGTAGCGTGGAGCCATGACCGACGTAAAGACAGTCCCCACCAGCGCCATCGACCCCGACGTCACCGCGGGAGTCGCCCAGTTCCTCGAACCCGTCGTCATCGACCTCGAAGCAATGGTCGTGAACACCAAGCAGGCCCACTGGCACGTGCGCGGCGCCAACTTCCAAGCCATCCACGAACTGCTCGACGAAGTCGTCGAACACGTGCAGAACTACGCCGACACCGCCGCCGAACGCGTCGTCGCCCTCGGCCTTCCCATCGACGCGCGCATCGCCACCGTCGCCGCCAAAACCACCGTGCCGCCGCTCACCGCCGGCTTCCAACAGTCCGACACAGTCGTCGCCGAAGTCATCGCACAGATCGACGCGACCCTCAAGAGCGTGCGCACCGCGATCGACGAACTCGCCGAACTCGACCCGGCATCCCAGGATGTCGTCATCGAAATCGCCCGCGGACTGGAAAAGGACCGTTGGTTCTTGTTCGC
>NZ_JANMSQ010000080.1:0-17000 GCF_031389465.1 Pseudolysinimonas sp. | reverse complement strand
GTCCTTGAGGTCGGCATCCGTAATCTCGCCAACCGTCGAGCCGTCGACGTAGACGTAGCCGATGTCGAGCTGCCCGGTGACCCGAGCAACGCCATCCTTGAGATCGACGACGATGCCGTTCTCGCCAATGATCGCGCGGTCGGGCTCCACGCCGGTCTCAATCGCGAGATCGGCGGCGGCGCGCAAGTGGCGAGCCTCGCCGTGCACCGGAAGCACGTTGCGCGGCTTGATGATGTTGAAGCAGTACAGCAGTTCACCGGCGGCCGCGTGCCCGGAGGTGTGCACCTTCGCGTTGCCCTTGTGCACGACGTTCGCGCCGAGCTTGGTGAGCCCGTTGATGACCCGATAGACCGCGTTCTCGTTGCCTGGGATCAGGCTCGACGCGAGGATGATCGTGTCGCCCTTGCTGACCTCGATCTGGTGGTCCTGGTTCGACATGCGGGCGAGCACCGCCATCGGCTCACCCTGCGACCCGGTGCTCATGAACACGACCCGATCGTCGGGCATCGTGATCGCCGTCTTCAGGTCGACGATGACACCCGGCGGCACGTCGAGGTAACCGAGGTCGGCGGCGATGCCCATGTTGCGCACCATCGACCGGCCCACGAACGCTACGTGGCGCTCGTTGGCGACCGCAGCATCCAGTACCTGTTGCACCCGATGCACGTGCGACGAGAAAGAGGCGACGATGACGCGCTTCTTCGCACGCGAGATGACGTGGTCGAGAACCGGACCGATGTCGCGCTCGAGCGGGGTGAAGCCCGGAACGTCGGCATTGGTGGAGTCCGGCAGGAAGAGGTCGACCCCCTCTTCGCCGAGGCGGGCGAACGCGCGCAGATCGGTGAGGCGGCCGTCGAGCGGCAACTGGTCCATCTTGAAGTCGCCGGTGTGCAGCACGAGGCCAGCGGGGGTACGGATAGCGACGGCGAGCGCGTCGGGGATCGAGTGGTTGACGGCGACGAACTCGAGCTCGAATGGGCCGAAGCGATCGATCTGGTCGGCCGCGACGACCCGGGTCTGCGGCGCGATCTTGTGCTCTTTGAGCTTCGCCTCGACGAGCGCGAGCGTGAGCCGCGAACCCATCAGCGGGATGTCGCGGCGCAGCCTCAGCAGGTAGGGAACGGCGCCGATGTGGTCCTCGTGGCCGTGCGTCAACACGACGCCGACGATGTCGTCGAGCCGGTCCCGGATGGGCGTGAAGTCGGGAAGGATCAGGTCGACCCCGGGCTGGTGCTCCTCGGGGAACAGCACGCCGCAGTCCACGACGAGCAGGCTGCCCTCGTATTCGTAGATCGTCATGTTGCGGCCGATCTCACCGAGACCGCCGAGCGGGAGAACACGCAGAGTGCCGTCCGCGAGCGCGGGTGGGTCGTACAGGTCGTCAGCCATCAGCGTGTCGTTCCGGCGATCTTCGGCAGCGCGCCACCGGCCGCCGCGTTGGCGTCGGGTCGGAACTGCTTGGGGTCGATTCCCTCGATGTCGTGCACCAGGGCGATCTCGTCCTCGATCAGCGCGGCCTCATGTTCCTCGGGCCCGACGAGCGGAAGGCGCACGCGTGGGCTGGTGATGCGACCGAACCCGTGCAGGATGTACTTCGTCGCGACGGTGCCGGGCACGTGGGTCATCGTCGCGCGCACGAGCGGCTCGAGCGCCTGGTGCGCGGCGCGCGCACTGTCGAGATCGTTGGCATTGACGGCATCCACCATGCGCCGGTACTGCTCGGGGGCGATGTTCGCGGTCACGCCGATGAGTCCCGTGCCACCGATTGCGAGCGTCGGCAGCACGTTCGCGTCGTCGCCCGCGAAGTACATCAGGTCGGTCTGGTTGAGCACGCGACTCACCTCGCTCAGGTCACCCTTCGCATCCTTCACCGCGAGGATGTTGGGGTGCTTCGAGGCACGCAGGATCGTCTCGTACTGGATCTCCACGCCGGTGCGGCCCGGGATGTCGTACAGAATCACCGGCAGGTCGGTCGCGTCGGCGACGATCCGGAAATGCGTGAGGATGCCCGCCTGGGTCGGCTTGTTGTAGTACGGCGTGACGATCATGATGCCGTCGGCGCCGGCCTTCTCGCTCTTTTTGTAGAGCTCGATCGCGTGCGCCGTCTCGTTGGAACCGCCGCCCGTGATGACCTTCGCCCGGCCCGCCGTGACATCCTTCGCGACCTCGACGAGCTTGATCTTCTCGGGGTCGGTGAGGGTGCTCGTCTCCCCTGTCGTACCCGTCACAACGATGCCGTCGACCCCGTGGCCGACCAGCTCGTCGATGTGCTTCTCGACGTCGGCCCAGTGCACCTCTCCCTCGTGGGTGAACGGGGTCACCAGCGCGACGAGTACCTGCCCGAACGGATTCTCTTGCGACGACACGCGTTACAGGCTATCGGGCCTCCTTCCGTCGCCCGTGCGCGGTCAGTGGGGTGGGGCGCATTCCAAGGAACCGCCGCCCCGCCTGGAGGTCGCGGGGGTGCCCGCCGCCGGAAGACGCCAAAGGCTCGCCACCTCCGCCGCCGCCGCGCGCTGGGAGCTTCCTTGGAATCAGCCGCCTGTCACGGCAGGTGGTCTCCACGACGGAGCGACGCCAGGACGACGGCCTCGACGGTTGCCCAGTCGTGAAGCACCATGTCGTAGTCGAAGTGCAACACCCGCATCCCTTCGAGGATGAGGCGGGCATCGCGCACGTGATCGGTGTGGGGATCGTGGAACGCGCGCCCGTCCAGCTCGACCACGAGGCACTCGCCGAGCAGCGCATCCACTCGATCGGCACCGATCCAGACCTGTTGACGAACCGGCACTCCGAGCCGGCGGATTTTGCTCACAAAGTACGTCTCGAGCCCACTTCCCGAAAGTGCGCTGGCGATCTGCAGTTCGGCACGAAGCGCCGACGGCATCCCGGCCAGCATCGCCCGCCAGATCTCGGGCGTGATCAGACGACGGTGCAGCACGGATTCCACGGTCGCCAGGAGCGCGTCGCCTTCGAGACAACCCAGCGCGTCGGCGAGCGCACGTCCCGGGGTCTCCAGGAGGCGCGACCCCACCGCGAGCCGAGGTCGCGGAGTGTCGACCCAGTGCACGACCGCATCGCCGATGACAGCCTGTCGCTCGTGATGGCTGGCGACGGCGCGCAGTTGACAGGCCGAGCGGTGCACCGCTACGTGAACGAGGGGAACGGGGTCGGTCACCCAAACCCCGAGTTCGCGCAGGGCGGTCAGGCAGGTCGCGCGTCCCCCAACCCGCACCGCCGCAACAAGGGACGGCGGTGTACCCGGCAGCACATACCACGCCTTACGAGGCCGCAGAAGCTCTCGACTCCGCACGACTGCGGCGATCATTTTCGGCGACGCACCGGCTTCGAGCATCTCGACGGTTTTCGCCGCGCCGCCGAGGCGAGCGACCAATTCGGGAAGATCGAGAGGCATCTCGTGATGCTCGGGAAGAAGTCGCCCGTGCCTGTCGGGTTCAGCCGGCCCGGTGGAATCGGCGGCATTCCAAGGAATGGGGAGGGGCGACGGCCGCTGGTAGGACGCTGCGATCCCGGATCACGTGGAGCGGAAGCTGTGAAGCAGCCGTCGCTTCCTTGGAATCATCCGGGATTCCTACGCACTACGGGGCGACGCGACCGCCGGATTCGAAGGCGGCGTGGGTGAGGGGCATGAGGGGCTTCCACGCCTCCTCCATCAACTCCGCGACCATCTCGATCTCGCGCTGCGGGAACGACGGGAAGTGCGATTCGGGGCGCTTGGTGCGCAGCGACAGGAAGTTCATCAGCGACCGGGCGTTCATCGTGACGTACATCGACGAGTAGAGCGACAGCGGCAGCACGGTGCGGGCCACCTCGCGGGCGACGCCGGCATCCAGCTGCTTCTGGTACTCGGCGTAAGCGAACGTGGCGACCGCCTTGCCGGATTCGACGGCAAGGGCCGTCTGCTCCGGGGTGCCGGGGATGAAGTCGTAGGCGCCGGGTTTTCCGATTTGCACGAGGTTGCGCTCGGGTGCGGGCACGTAGAAGACGGGGTTCATCTCGCGGTAGCGGCCCGACTCTTCGTTGTAGGAGGCGATCCGGTGCCGCATGAACTCGCGGAAGACGAAGAGCGGCGCCTGCACGTAGAAGGTCATCGAGTTGTGCTCGAACGGCGACCCATGCCGGTCGCGCATCAGGAAGTTGATGAGGCCCTTGTCTTTGTCGCCCGCCGAAGCGCCCGAAGCGGCTTCGTCGAGGGTCTGCTCCCCCATCGTCGACACGCGGGCGGCGAACACGACGTCGGAGTCGTGAGCGCTCGAGCGCACCAACTCAACGGTCATATCGGATCGGAATTGAACGTCGTAGGCGTCGGACACGGCCCTCACGATATCCGCCTCGGCCGTATGACGGAGTGTGACAGGCCCGCGTGACGTGACGCGATCGGCTCACTACCGTCAGAGCTATGGATGCCGGAACTGTCGCGCTTGTGCTGGTGGGCCTCGTGCTCGCGGCGACGCTGCTCGGCGTTCTGCACCGGGCGACCCAGGGCCGCGCCCGGGCGGTCTCCGCTCGCAGGAACGGGGACGCACGAATCGTGAGCATCGCCGGAGTCGCACTCGGCGGCCGCGCGACCCTCTTGCAGTTCTCCACTGAGGTCTGCGCCCCCTGCAAGTCGACGGCTCGGGTGCTCGACGATCTGGCCGCCCGCACCGAGGAGGTCACGCACGTCGATCTCGATGTGACGCACCGACCCGAGCTGGCGTCTCGCTACCGGGTATTGCAAACCCCCACCACCCTCATCCTCGACGCGGACGGCGCGGTGCGAGCGCGCATCGGCGGTGCCGTGCGACGAGATGTCGTGGTCGCCGAACTGGAACGAGTGCTCGCCCTCGATCGGGTGCTCGCCGCATGACCGCCCCCTCCAGCCCGCGCGGCATCGACCCGCGCGGCCCGCGCTTTACCGCGGGAGTCGTCGCCGTACTGTTCCTCGTGGTGATCGCCCTCGCGCTGCTGGGCTATGGCGTCGCCGCCCTGATCCTGTCGATCTACAACGCAGCGGTGTTCCTCTGGGGGACCGTGGCCGGGGTGCAGCGGCATCCCTACGCTCTGTTCTTCAAGGCGGTCATCAAGCCGCGGCTCAAGCCTCCCATCGAGCTCGAGGACCCGACCCCGCCGACTTTCGCGCAGGGCGTCGGACTGTTCGTCACCGTCGTCGGTATTGCGTTGTACTTCGTCGTCGGGCCGATCGCCCTCGTCGTCGCCGGCGCCGCCGCGTTTGTCGCCGCGTTCCTCAACTCGGTGTTCGCGTACTGCCTCGGCTGCCAGATCTACCTGCTGCTGGCCCGCGCTGGAATCCTCGGTGGCAAGGGTGCCGCCGCAGCCTGAGGAACGTAGGCTCGGGTCATGGCACTGACTTCTGAAGCGACGACGCTGTGGTTCGGGGATCTGACGAGCGGCTCGGGCACAACCAGTCTCGACTCCTCGGATGCGGGCGAGTTCCCGGTCACCTGGCAGGCCCGGTCTGAGGGTGAGGTCGGCCGCACCAATCCCGAAGAGCTGCTCGGCGCGGCGCATTCCGCCTGCTACTCAATGGCGTTCTCCGCCGCTCTGGGCAAGGCGGGTCACGCGCCCGAGAGCTTGCAGGTCACCGCCGCCGTGACGTTCCAGCCCGGCGAAGGGATCACCGGCATCCACCTGCTGGTGAGCGCGAAGGTACCTGGACTCGACCCGAGTGAGTTCCCAGCGATCGCCGAGGATGCCAAGGCGAACTGCCCCGTGTCGAAGGCGCTCACCGGCACCACGATCACCCTCGAGGCGAGCCTGGCCTAGGGCCGGGCCGCGGCATGAGTCGAATCGTCGTCGCCGGCGCGTCCGGCCTGATCGGGCAGCCCCTGGTGCGCGCCCTCCGTGCGGGCGGGCACCAGGTCAGCACCCTCGTGCGTCGCGCGGCTCGGGGTGCGAACGAGATCCGCTGGAATCCGGATGCCGGCGAGCTCGACCCTGCCGCGCTGGAAGGGGTCGACGCGGTCATCAACCTCTCGGGCGCTTCGATCGCTCGCCTCCCGTGGACGAACTCCTACCGCCGCACGCTCGTGTCGTCGCGCGTCACCGGCACCCGGTTGCTCGCCCAGACGATGGCCGGGATGTCGACCCCGCCATCCACGTTCCTCAGCGGCTCGGCGATCGGCTTCTACGGCGATCGTCCGCGCGTGCGGCTCGACGACGACTCTCCGCGCGGCGACGGCTTCGTGCCCGACCTCGTGCTCGCCTGGGAACAGGCCGCGGCCCTTGCCCCGGCCGCGACCCGTGTCGTGACGCTGCGCACGAGCGTCGTGGTCGCGAAGTCGGGGGGCCTAGCGCCCGTACGGTTGCTCACCTCGTTCGGCCTCGGCGCCCGGTTCGGGTCGGGGCGTCAGTTCTGGCCCTGGATCTCACTCGACGACGAGGTGCGGGCGATCGTGCACCTGCTGTCGTCGTCGCTCTCTGGCGCCGTCGTGCTCGCTGGCCCCACACCCGCGACCGCCGATGAGATCACGGCGGCCTTCGCGGAAGCATTGCGCCGCCCTCGGCTGTTTCGGGTTCCCGCGTGGGCGATCCGGCTCGCGCTCGGCGACGCCGGTGAACACCTGCTGCTCGCCGACGTGCAGCTCCAGCCCGTGCGGCTCGCCGCCGACGGTTTCGAGTGGCGACACCGTACGGTGCGCGACGCGATCGATGCGGTGCTCAGCCGATGACGACCGCCGTTTCCCGGCGTCTCGGGCTCATGATCGATCGCGACTTGCCCCCGGAGCGACTCCCCGAACTCGCCGCGAACGCCGAACGGCTCGGTGCTGACGAGCTCTGGCTCGTCGAAGACCTCGGTTGGACGGGCGCGATCGCCACGGTCGCGACAGCCCTCGCCGCGACGACGCGGGTGCACGTCGGAATCGGGATCATCCCCGCGCCGCTGCGCAACCCTGCGCTTCTCGCGATGGAGCTCGCGACTCTCGAACGACTGCACCCGGGTCGGCTGATCGCCGGTATCGGACATGGCGTGCCCGAGTGGATGCAGCTGATCGGCCTGAGCACCCCGTCGCCACTTGCACTCCTCGAAGAGACTTTCGCCGCCGTACGGACGCTGCTGGCGGGCGACGAGCTCAATCTCGACGGTCGGGCGGTGCGCATCCACGGGGTGCAGCTGGTGCACCCGCCGCACCGCGTACCCCCTCTGATCGCTGGCGTGAAGGGTCCGAAGTCGCTGGAATTGGCGGGGCGGATCGCCGACGGCACTCTGCTCGCCGAAGGCAGCGGACCGGCGCACATCGTGGAAGCGCTGGCCGCGGCTGCGCGCGGTGGCGGGGACCCGACCCACGAGGTGAGCGTCTTCGCGCACCTGGCAATCGACGACGACCCCGCCGTGGCGCACACGCGGGTCGCCGATGTGGCTGCGGGTGCCGCCGGCTTCCTCGGCATCCCGGTTGAGCAGGCAACGGTCGTCGCGGGCACGCCGGCCGACGCCGCCGAGACGGTGACCTCGCTCTGGGATGCCGGCGCGGCATCCGTCATCGTCCGCCCGGTCGGCGACGATCCGATCGGGCAGTTCGAGCGGCTGGCCGACGAGTTCAGATCCGGCTGAGCCTGATCGCCTGCCGAGTCGCCCAGCGAGCGCGTCGGCGGTCGCCGGCGGCGTCATAGGCGAGCCCGAGCCGGAACCAGGTGCGCCAGTCTTCGGGTGCGGCCTCGGTCTCGGCCTGGTACTTCGGGAACAGCTCGTCGGCCGCGGCACGGTCGATGCGGCCACTGGGCCGGAGCGGCAGCTCTTCGGCGGGCAGTCCACCTTCCGCGTTGAGCTTCATCCCGAGCCGCTCCGCCTGTACCGCGAACAACAGTTCGGTGACGAGCGCCCAGATCGCGATGAGCGGCAACACGAAGAGTGCGACCCCCAGCCCCACCGCGACGGGCTCACCGACGCCGATCAGCAGCACGCCGTAGCGGATCGCGAAGACCAGATAGAGCACGAGCAGCCCGACCATGAGGAGAACGGCGAGCCTCGTGCGCATGGAAAGGCCTCTACAACCCGAGCAGGGCGCCCAGCCCGACGACGAGACCGGCCCCGGGCGTTGCGGCGGTGAGGGCGAGCAGGATGCCGGGCTCGTAGGACTCGTCCGACAGCGTCTCGTGCACGATCCGCACGGTCTCGCCGGATCCGCCGAACACGACCTCCTGTCGGGCGCTCACCCCCGACATCCGCATGGAGTGCACGGGCACACTCGCCACCTGTTGCCCGCGGGCGCGCTGATCGGCATGCGGAGCGGCGACCGGGCCGAGTTCGGTGCGCGCGGCTCCGATCAGTTCCGCGGTGCGGATGGCGGTGCCTGAGGGCGAATCCGTCTTGCCCGCGTGGTGGGCCTCGATGATCTCGATCGACTCGAAGTGCGGCGCGGCCAGTTCGGCGAACCGGGTCGCGAGCGCTGACCCGAGCGAGAAGTTCGGGATGAACAGTGCCGTGAGTTCCGGGTCGGCCGCGATTCGGGCGGCGACGGGCGCGATGCGGTCGGTCGTCCAGCCGGAGGTACCGACGACGATCGGGATGCGGCGGTCGAGCGCCGCCTCGACGACACCGGGTGACACGGCCGGCGCGCTCACGTCGATGACGACGTCGGCACCGTCGAGCTGTTCGAGCGAGTCGCCCCGGCCGATGCGGGCGTGCACGTCGAAGTGCTCCCCGGCGGTGAGCAGCTGGTCGATGAGGCCACCCATGCGACCCGATGAGCCGACGATCGCGACGGAGGTGACCATGCCCTCAGCTTAGGGTTGGGGCGTGCTCGAGTTCGTTCCCATGTCAACGGATGCGCCGACCGCCGACGAACTTCTCGGCGAGTACTTCACCAGCCGCGAACTCGGGATGCCGGGCTACCGCACGTTCCGCCCCGACCCCGCGCTGTTCGTTCCGCCCGCGGGGGTATTTCTGGTCGCCGAAGTTGACGGTGCCGCGATCGGCTGCGGCGGCATCCGGATGCTCGCGCCCGACCGCGGCGAGGTGAAGCACCTCTGGGTGCGGCCTCCCGCCCGCGGTACCGGTCTCGGCCGGGCGCTCCTCACCGAGCTGGAGCGTCGCGCCGCCGACCTCGGCGCCACCGAGATCGTGCTCGACACCAACGCCCGCCTCGCGGCCGCACAGGCGCTCTACCGATCGTCGGGGTACGTCGACGTCGAGCCGTACAACGACAACCCGAACGCGACCCACTGGTTTCGAAAGTGGGTTGGTGAACCACCAAGTGGGAATCGCTAGGCGGCGGTGGTAGCCTTTGACCATGAGTGCCACGCACGTCATCCGGGTCGGCGACAAAGGGCGAACTGTCATGCCCGTCGACGTGCGGGAGCGTTTCGGCTGGTCGGAGGGCACGACTCTGATCGCGCTCGAGGGTGCCGAAGCGAAGGACGGCCTGCTGATCCTGTCGCAGAACGCCGCTCTCGCTGCGGTGCGTTCTCAGCTCGCCGGTCACGATCCGGTCGCCGATCTCCTCGCCGAACGCCGGGCAGCCGCAGCACGGGAGGACGCGACCGCGTGACGGTGTTCGACGCAAGTGCTCTGCTCGCCTTCCTGAAGGGCGAGACCGGCGCGACAGCCGTCGAGGCGCGGCTCGCAGACGGAATCTGCGGTGCCGCGAACTGGTCAGAAGTCGCCCAGAAGGTGCGGCAGGCAGGTGCCGACTGGTCGCTCGCCCGCGAGCTGCTCGTGAGCTACGGTCTGCGCATCGAGCCGGTTACCGAGGCGGATGGTGAGGCTGCGGCTGCGCTGTGGGCGGCCGGCTCGGGCCTGTCTCTCGGCGATCGACTGTGTCTCGCGCTCGGAACCAGGATGCAGCGGGATGTCATCACCACCGATTCGGCGTGGACCGAACTACCGAACGTGGTGTTGGTGCGCTGACGGTGCCGACGTCGTGGGTCAGTAGGGCTGCTCGACGGTGAGGCCGGTGCGGATTTCGGGCGCCAGGTGACCGAGATCGTTGTGGGTCACCAGCACGGGCGGCTTCGCCGAACGGACGCGGATGATCGTCAGCCCACAGTTCGCCTGGTTGACGCCGAGCCAGCGCCAGGTCGGCGCGCCGAACGCCTCGCGCACGAACCAGCCGATCACGAAGTTGTGGGTGATGAGCAGGTCGTGCCGGTCGCCGCCGACTGGCGGCGTCATCCACTCGGCGAGTGCATCGGACATCTGGGCCTCGCCGGCCGAGATCTCTTCGGCGGTGACGGCCCCGAAGAACGGTTCGAAGGCGTGCGGGAGGTCAGGTGTCGGACCCGACGGGATGCAGTCCATCAGCAGCGCGGACGGCTGGGGCTCAAGAGCGGGGAGGCGCTTCGTCATGATGTGCGCGGTCTCCTGGGCGCGCTGAAGCGGCGACGTCCACGCACCTGAGAACGGAACACCGCCGAGCCGTTCGGCGATCGCGTTCGCCTGGCGCACCCCGCGGGCGCTCAACGGACCGTCGGGAAGCCCGTGTTCGGCATCCTGCTGCTCGCCGTGGCGCACGAGGTACAGATAGCGGGAAGGCAATTTCGACTCCTTGAGCTGACGAAGGTCAGGCAGCGACGGCGGCGCCGTCGAGACCCGTGAACGATGCAGCATCGACCGCGCCGACGGCGGCGATGGAGAGCGGGCGGGCCGTCAGGTCGGCGGCGAGGTCGCGCACGTCGTCGGCCGTTACGGATGCGATGCGGCGGAGGGTTTCGTCGAGGTCGGCGAACTCGCCGGTCGTTAGCTCCGAGCGCCCGAGTCGGGTCATGCGGGTGTCTGAGTCCTCGAGGGCGAGCGCCGAGGCGCCGCCGAGCTGACCTTGGGCGCGCGCCAACTCCTCGGCGGTGATGCCACCCTCGGCGAGCCGGCGGAACTCGTCGAGCATGAGGCCGGCGACCTGCGGGGCCCGTTTGGGCGAGCATCCGGCGTAGAGGCCGACCACGCCGGCGTCGGAGTACGACGCCGCGAACGAGTAGACGGAGTAGGCGAGCCCACGCTTCTCGCGGATCTCCTGGAAGAGCCGCGACGACATGCCTCCGCCGAGCACCGAGTTGAGAACGGTGAGGGCCGGGCGTCGCTCGTCGGCGGCGTGCAGGCCGGCGACCCCGAGCAGCAGGTTGGCCTGTTCGAGCGGTCGGTCGACGACCACGAGCGGGCTGCCGCGATCGATCGGGTCGAGAGTCGGGTCGCGCCGGGAGACCGGCCGAGCCGAGAGGTGGAGGTTCCAGCCGCCCAGCTCAAGGGCGGCGACGGTCCAGCCGACGAGTTCGTCGTGGTCGACGGCACCGGCGACCGAGATGACCAGGTCTTGCGGGCGGTAGTTCGCGCGGTAGTGCTCCCAGACGGCCTCGCGGGTGACCGCGGAGATCGCCGCGGGGTTGCCACCGATCGGCCGGCCGAGTGCGTGATCACCGAAGACCGCTTCGAAGAAGCGCTCCGACACGACATCCGACGGATCGTCGTCGGCCATCGCCAGCTCTTCGAGGATGACGCCGCGTTCGCTTTCGAACTCTTCCGGGTCGAGGAGCGACGAGGTGAACATGTCGGCGAGGACCCGCACCGCCATCGGCAAGTCGAGGTCGCGCACTTTGGCGTAGTAACAGGTGTATTCCTTCGCCGTCATCGCGTTGTGCTCGCCCCCGACGGCATCGAACGAGACGGCGATGTCGAGCGCGGTACGCGACGTCGTGCCTTTGAAGAGAAGGTGCTCAAGGAAGTGGGTCGACCCAAAGGTCACCGGCACTTCGTCGCGGGATCCGACGGCGACCCAGAATCCGACAGTCGCGCTCTGCGAACCCGGCACCTGCTCACTGAGGATGCGCACTCCGCTCGGCAGGATGGTACGCCGAACGCGCGAGCCCCCGGATGCGGCGATCTCCAGCTCGGGCACGTCGAGCGGGAACGCAACGGCGCCGTTCATCCTGCCGAGCCTAAGTCATCCAGCTGACTGAGACTCGCCACCCCTGAAGGTGGGTGATGGGGACAGACGACTCTGTCTGTCCTCCTATGGTAGACTGCCCGTGGATCCACCCCCCATGGGTCCACAGTCCCCGTGGCCGGCCCGAACGGCCGCCGTGGACGGGTCGTGTCCGTTTCCCCCAACGGACGCGGCCCACTCATCACCGCCAGCGCCAGCGCCAACCGAGAGCCCCCCGTGTCCATCGACATCGAACCACCACTGACCCAGCTGCCTGACGCGCCAGCGAAGCTCCGGATCCTGTTGACGGCCGACGAGCTGTTCTACGACGAAGGCATCCGTTCGGTCGGTGTCGACCGCCTCATCGCGACAGCGAACGTCACGAAGGCGACCTTCTACAAGCACTACGGCTCGAAAGACCGGGTCATCACGGCATACGTCGGCTACCGGCACCGCCAGGTCGCCGAAGAGTTCACCCGGATCACCTCCCCGACCGACACTCCGGCAGACGCCCTGAACGCGGTGCGGGATTCCGTGCTCGCCACGATTGCCGCGCCGGGCTTCCGCGGCTGCCCGTTCATCAATGCCGCTGCCGAATTCTCCGACCCTCAGCATCCCGTCCGATATGCCGTACGCGACCACCGCGAGTGGTACGCGACGGTGCTGGAGCGTCTCACCCGCGCTCTCGGTCACCCGCTGCCGGGCGACGCCGCCGACGAGCTCGTGCTCGCACGAGACGGCGCGATGAGCGGTGGCTACGCCGGCGATCCGATCGCCGCGTCGCACGCGCTCACCCGCACGTTCGACCGCGTTTCGGCCGAAGCCGGTCGCTGAGCCCTAGCACTCTCCGTGCCTCCGCCGAAAGGGGGCCGTGCGAAGTCGGTGCCTCGCTAGGCTCGGGGT
The DNA here is from genome assembly GCF_031389465.1 of Pseudolysinimonas sp. Classification (GTDB taxonomy): domain Bacteria; phylum Actinomycetota; class Actinomycetes; order Actinomycetales; family Microbacteriaceae; genus Pseudolysinimonas_A. Next base: position 4,224 of record NZ_JANMSQ010000080.1, on the reverse strand, counting down.
CGCGCGGCATCCCGCCGCGCCCAACTGGAAGGCTGCCCCATGCCCCTGGAATTCAGCGTGGTCATCACTCTGCCATTCATCGTGGCTCTCGTCGGAGGCGTGCTCGCCATCGTTGACGCCATCGCACGGCTCCGCCGCGGCTCAGCGATTCTGGCCGTCATCCAGATCATCGCCTCGGTGCTGTTCGTGCTCTCGCTGTTCATCGCAAACGTGCCCTTCGGAGCTCCGCTCCTGGCCGTTGTGACGATCATCGTGCTGCTCCTGCAGCTCGTCTTCAGCGGCACCACGCGCCGCGGCGGGGCGGCGATCACGGTGATCGCGATCATCCTGCTCGTCATCTGGCTGGTGTTGATCGGCGGTCGGGTAGTCATCCCGGGCGTCACCGGCTAACACCGTCACAGCACACCGGCCGAGCCTCGGCCGCGCGAACCGGCCCGCGAGGGTCAGGCGCTCGCGCGGTCGAGGCTCGTCAGCTGTGAACGGGTGAGACTCAGGTCGACAGCGGCGACGAGATCGAAGACCTGATCCACCGCGCTCGCCGAGACCACCGGTGCGACGACGTTCGGCTTGCTCAGCAGCCAGGCGAGCGCGACCGTGGCGGGCGGCGAGTCATGTTCGGCCGCGACGGCGTCAAGAGCCTGCAGCACCCGGAGCCCGGACCGGTTGACGAACCGCCCCACCTCGGCACGCCTCGTGCCATCGAGATCGGCTTTCGACCGGTACTTGCCCGTGAGAAACCCGCTCGCCAGCGCGAAGCGCGGCATGACGCCCAGCGCGAGGTCGATCGCGACGCGGGCGAGGCCCTCCTCGTACTCCCGTCGGAACACCAGGTTGTAGTGATTCTGCAACGCGATCATGCGAGCCACCCCGAGCTGCGCCGACGCGATCCGCGCCTCGATCAGCCGGCTGCCGGTGTGATGCGATCCCCCGAAGTAGCGCACCTTGCCGGCACGCACGAGTTCGTCGACCGCGAGCAGCGTCTCTTCGAAGGGCACGTCGGGATCGTCAATGTGCAGATACAGCAGGTCGATGCGGTCCGTGCGCAGTCGACGCAACGATGCCTCGACGGCGGCCGTGACCGCACGTGCCGAGAGTCCCGCGTGGTCGGCGCTCTTGCCCACTTTCGTGGCGAGCACGATGTCGTCGCGCGAGAGGCGGGCACGCATCCAGTTTCCGATGATGATCTCGCTGCGGCCGCCCGCGTACGAGTCGGCGGTGTCGATGAAGTTGCCGCCGTACGCGACATACGAGTCGAGCACCCGCTCGCTCTCGGCCGCGTCGGCCGTCCAGCCGAACACGTTGCCGCTCAGCGCGACGGGAAAGACTTGGAGATCCGACGGGCCGATGCGACGACGCGGTGCGGGAGTCGAACCGACGATCGCGCGCGTCTGCTCCGTGGTGATGCGGTCGGTCGTGACGCGCGTCGGGGAGGTCGTGATGGCAACAGGCGGCGTGGCCACCGGAACGCTCTCCTCGGTCATCTGGCGCCTCCTCGACCCCGCGTACGTGCGATCTGCTGGCTGCGGGGGCGGCGTGTGCTGTGTCGCAAGGTTAACGCCGAGCACCGCAGGTGGCCGGACGACGTGGCCGAATTGTTACGACCCCGATCCTCCCCCGTTCGGGGTACCCGGGGAGGTGAATTTCTCGGGAACTTGCTGTCAAGCGCTCGCCTTCGTCACCGGCTCGACGTAGCGTGATCTCGCGCGGGTGCCTCGAGCATCCGGAGCCGGGTCGTCCACAGCGCACGGACCGGCCATCGCACCCCATTTGAAGGGCCCGCGACCTCCCTCGACGTGGAGGCGGGGTCGCGGCCCTTCGCCAAACTTCGGGCGCTTCCGGTTGACAGCTGCCCAACGTTCCGGGAGCGTCGGGCGTCGTAGTAAGTAAGGGCCCAATCCGGGCCGAGAGGATGCCATGACCACCGCAACCCCTATTCCCGCCCGCACTCGTTCGCTCGTCTGGTGGCTCGCCCCGACCGGCCTCTTGGCTGTCGCCGCGATCGGCGTCCTGTGGGCCATCCCGCGCCCCGCGCAGGCGTGCATCATGATCTACCCCACCCCGCCGGAGTGCGCGACGGGAGGCGACCCGACGACGGTGATCGCGTTCCTCGTGCTGATCGTCGCCCTGTACGCCGCGATCGTCACCTGCGCACTTCTGATCCCCGCACGGCTGCGGCCGCTCGTGCTCGGCGTGCTCTCCGGAGCGCTGGGCCTCGTCATCCTGATCGGCCTCGCGGTGACTCTCGCCGCGTCGCAGTCGCCGTACTACTACTACTGAACCGACTGCAGAGCCCGCCCTACTTCACGGCACAGACGACGGATGCCGCCCCGGCTGAGCAGGGACGGCATCCGGTGAAGCGGGCGGAGATCAGCCTTCGGCGGGACCCTCGGGGCCCTCAGACGCGGCAGCCGACGACTCGGTGTCGCCACCCTCGACGGCAGCGCCCTCGACGTCATCGACGACCGGGGCGAGGCTCAGCTTGCCCTTGTCATCCATCTTGGTGATCTCGACCATGATCTTCTGGCCGACGGCGAGCACGTCTTCGACGTTCTCGACCCGCTTGCCACCGGCGAGCTTGCGCACCTCAGAGATGTGCAGCAGGCCGTCCTTTCCGGGCATGAGCGAGACGAACGCACCGAAGGTCGCGATCTTGACGACCGTGCCCAGGAAGCGCTCCCCCACCTCGGGGTTGATCGGGTTGCCGATCGCGAGCACCTGGGCGCGCGCGGCCTCGGCCGAGGGACCGTCGACGGCGCCGATGTAGACCGTGCCGTCTTCCTCGATCGAGATGTCGGCGCCGGTGGCGTCTTGGATGGCGTTGATCGTCTTGCCCTTCGGGCCGATCAGTTCGCCGATCTTGTCGACCGGGATGTTGACGCTGATGACGCGCGGCGCGGTGGCCGCCATCTCGTCGGGTCCGTCGATCGCCTGGTTGATGACCGCGAGGATCGCCGTACGGGCTTCCTTGGCCTGCTTGAGCGCACCGTCGAGCACCGAGGACGGGAGACCCGCGAGCTTGGTGTCGAGCTGGATCGCCGTGATGAAGTCCGACGTGCCGGCGACCTTGAAGTCCATGTCGCCGAGCGCGTCTTCCGCACCGAGGATGTCGGTCAGCGCCGCGTAGCGCGTCTCACCGTCGACCTCGTCGGAGATGAGGCCCATCGCGATGCCCGCGACCGGCGCGCGCAGCGGCACACCCGCGTTGAGCAGCGACAGCGTCGAGGCACAGACCGAACCCATCGAGGTCGAGCCGTTCGACCCGAGGGCCTCGGAGACCTGCCGGATCGCGTACGGGAAGTCTTCACGCGGCGGCAGCACCGGCACGAGGGCGCGCTCGGCGAGGAAGCCGTGCCCGATCTCGCGACGCTTCGGCGAACCGACCCGTCCGGTCTCACCGGTCGAGTAGGGCGGGAAGTTGTAGTGGTGCAGGTAGCGCTTCTTCTTGACCGGCGCGAGCGAGTCGATCTGCTGCTCCATCTTGAGCATGTTCAGCGTCGTGACACCCAGGATCTGGGTCTCGCCGCGCTGGAAGATCGCCGAGCCGTGGACGCGCGGGATGACCTGCACCTCGGCGTCGAGCGCGCGGATGTCGCTCAAGCCGCGCCCGTCGATGCGGATGCCGTCGGTCAGCACGCGGGTGCGCATGACCGTCTTGCTGTCCGACTTGTAGGCGGCGCTGACCATCGGCGGAACCTCGCCGCTGAGCTGGCCGGCTTCGACCTTCTCGTTGATGGCCGTCTTGACGCGCTCCTTGAGGGAGTCGTCGGCGTTCTGGCGCTCCTGCTTGTCGGCGATCTGGTAGACGCCCTTGAGCTCGTCGTACGCGATCTCGGCGACGGCGTTGTACGCCTCGTCGGAGTACGGCGGGAAGAGGGTGAACTCCTGGATCGGCTTCGCGGACTGCGCCGCGAGTTCCTGCTGCGCCTTGATGAGCTGCTTCAGGAACGGCTTCGCCGCTTCGAGCCCCTGGGACACGACGGCCTCATCGGGCTTGATCGCGCCAGAGCGGATGAGCTCCCAGCTACCTTCCGTCGCTTCGGCCTCGACCATCATGATCGCGACATCCTCGGTGCCGTTGGCGTCGGTCACCAGGCGACCGGCGACGGTGAGGTCGAAGACGGCGTCAGCGAGCTGGCTGAACTTCGGGAACGCGACCCACTGGCCGTCGATCAGGGCGAGACGGATGCCGCCGACCGGGCCGTAGAACGGCAGGCCGGAGATCTG
>NZ_JANMSQ010000074.1:0-3139 GCF_031389465.1 Pseudolysinimonas sp. | reverse complement strand
TCGAACGAGGGGAGGATGTAGCGGGACTGCGGCATAAGATCGGGCGACGTCGTCGCTTGGGGCATGTGGAGCGGGTTCATCAGCGCTTCCTCTACTTGGTGCCGCCGCCGCCGATGACGTCGGCAGCAGACTCGCGGATGTGGTCGACGAAGCCGTACTCGAGGGCTTCCTGGGCGTTGAACCAGCGGTCGCGGTCGCCGTCGGCGTTGACCTGCTCGACGCTCTTTCCGGTCTGCTCGGCCGTGATCTCGGCGAGACGCTTCTTCATGTCGAGGATGAGCGCCGCCTGGGTCTGGATGTCAGAGGACGTGCCGCCGAATCCACCGTGCGGCTGGTGCAGCAGCACGCGCGCGTTCGGCGTGATGTAGCGCTTGCCCTTCGTGCCGGCGGTGAGCAGCAGCTGCCCCATCGACGCGGCCATTCCGATACCGACGGTCACGATGTCGTTGGGAACGAACTGCATCGTGTCGTAGATCGCCATCCCCGCGGTGATCGAGCCACCGGGGCTGTTGATGTAGAGGTAGATGTCTTTGTTCGAGTCCTCGGCTGCGAGCAGTAGCAGCTTGGCCGCGATCTCGTTCGCGTTCTCGTCGCGCACCTCGGATCCGAGCCAGATGATGCGGTCCTTGAGGAGTCGGTCGAAGACGCTCGGCGGGAATGCCGTATCGGCCATGAGGGGAAGCTCCGTTCGTTGATTCCGAGGTCGAATCTACTTGGGGCAATGGGGGCGCCACGGCCATGTTCGCCCTGGGCATAGGCGGTGTCGCACGTCGTATCGTCGTGGGATGGACGAGTGGGCGACGCGGGTCGCGGCAGTGTGGGCGGATGCCGGCAACCGACCCGAACCTGAGGTCGAGGCGGCGATCGAGTCGCTCGTAGCCGAACGACCCGACGATGCCGTCGCGATCTTCGAACTCGCGGGAGTACGCGACTTCGTCGGCCGGGAGGCCGAGGCCGAACCCCTCTACCGTCGAGCGCTCGAGCTCGGGCTCGACGAGCCGCAGCACGGGCAGGCCGTCATCCAGCTGGCTAGCACCGTGCGCAACCTCGGTCGGCCCGACGAGACGCTCGCCCTGTTGCGCGACGAGTTCGCCGAGCATCCCGAGCATCCGCTCGCCGACGCGGCGACAGCCTTCGCGGCGCTCGCCCTCGCCGACACCGGGGCAGAGCGCGAGGCGCTCGTCGCCGCGCTGCGTGCCCTCGCCCCGCACCTGCGGGCATACGGTCGCGCCGTCACCGCCTACGCCGACGACCTGCTCGGCTAGAGCAACAGCTTCTCGAGGGTGTTGAGGTTGCGGGTGGTGAGCCAGGGCTTGTGCCTACCCGAGCTCAGCGCCCTGCCCATCGCCGAGTCGAGCGTCGAACCTTTCGGAGTCGACCAGTAGAGCACCCCGTCACCCCGGCTCGCCTGCTCGACGGCCGGGTCGAGATCGACGGCCAGCAGAGCGTCGAGCAGCTCCGGCTTCAGGATGAACACGACGTACGCGTGCCGCTCGGAGGTGCGCTCGAACGGGAACGCCGCCGCGATCGCCCGCACCTTCTCCTGCGCGAGCACGTGCACCCACGCCTCGTATCCGAATCGCTCGCGCAGTGCGGCTTCGAGCTTCCCTTTGGCGGTGGATGCGGCATCCGTCGTCGTGAACAGCACGTTCCCGCTTGCCAGCACCGTCTTCACGTCGTCGTAGCCGAGCCCGCTCACCACTTCGGCGAGGTCGGCCATCTTGACGGTGACCCCACCCACGTTCACCCCGCGGAGCAGCGCCACATACCGCGTCATCCCGTCAGGATGCCACTCACACCCGGCGGAAACCCCTCGATTCGTGCCGATTGGCGGCTGGGGGCCGTTAGACCGCCAATCCGCACGAATCGTCGGGGTTGCGGTCCTGCACATGCGAAAGCCCCGACCGCGCGGGCCGGGGCTTTCGGGAAAATCTCAGTGCGAGTGACCCTCGTGGTCGTCGTGGTCGTGACCTTCGTGCTCGTCGATCGCGAACGCTTCACCCGAGTCGCCGTCGCCGAGCGCGCGGGCGAGGAAGTCGGAGACATCCACCGCCTTGCCCTTGGTGTCGACGACCTTCGCCTTGCTCAGCACGATCGCGAGCGCCTTCGAGCGGGCGATCTCGCCGACGACGCCGGGAAGCTGCCCGTTCTGGTCGAGGATCTTCACGAACTCGCCCGGCTCCATGCCGTACTGCTGGCTGGCCTGCACGACGTAGGCGGTGAGCTCGTTCTGGCCGACCTTCACCTCTTCGGCTTCGGCGATCGCGTCGAGCAGAATCTGCTGACGGAACGTCTTCTCGCTCGACACGACGACCTCTGCGCGGTGCTCGTCGTCTTCGAGGCGGCCCTCGCCTTCGAGGTGACGGTGCACCTCGTCGTCGATGAGTTGCTGCGGCACCGGAAGCTCAAGCTTCTCGAGCAGCACGCCGACGATCTTGTCGCGCGCCTCGATCGACTGCGAGAACGCCTTGCTCTTCTCGAGCTGAGCGCGCAGGTCGGCGCGGAGTTCACCGATGGTGTCGAACTGCGACGCGATCTGCGCGAACTCGTCGTCGGCTTCGGGCAGTTCGCGCTCCTTGACCGACAGCAGGGTCACGGCGATCTGAGCCTTCTCGCCCTCGTGGTCGCCGCCGAGCAGGTTCGACTCGAACGTGGTCGACTCGCCCGCTGTCAGGGTGTCGAGTGCCTCGTCGATTCCATCGATCAGCTCACCCGAGCCGAGCTCGTACGAGATGTTGCTCGCGGTGTCGACATCCTGCCCACCGATGGTGGCGTTCAGGTCGAGCGTGAGGAAGTCACCGGTCTTCGCCGGGCGGTCGACGGTGACGAGGGTACCGAAGCGGGTGCGCAAGTTTTCAAGCTCGTTCTCGACCTCATCCGGCGAGACGGCGACCGGCTCGACCTCGAGCTTCAGCCCGTCGTACTTCGGAAGGTCGAAGTCGGGGCGCACATCCACCTCGACGGTGATCTTGAGATCACCCGAGAAGTCCTTCTCGCTGGGCAGCTCGACGATGTCGGCCGACGGGCGGCCGAGCGGCTTCAGGTTCTCGTCGCGCGCGGCGTCGCGGTAGAACTTGTCGAGGCCCTCGTTGACGGCGTGGCTGATGACCTCGCCACGGCCGACGCGCTGGTCGATGAT
>NZ_JANMSQ010000051.1:0-6730 GCF_031389465.1 Pseudolysinimonas sp. | reverse complement strand
TGAACATGGACCACTCCGCGTGGGAGGGTTACGAGATCGACGGCCATGTCGACACCGTCCTCAGCCGCGGCAAGGTCATCGTCGACAACAACCAGTACCTCGGCGCAAAGGGCGACGGCCGCTTCCTCAAGCGCGGCCTGTCGCAGTACCTCGTATGAACGCCGTGATTTTCCACTTAGATCCAGCCCGGCGGGCTTGGACCCCAGTCGATTCGGGTCCAACCGCTCCTAGATCCAGCCAAGTCGACAATGGGGTGGGGTAACCGATGGACTTCGGGGCAGTACTTCAGACCAACCCGCCGGCGTCGCGCACCATTCACCTGGCCAAGCTCGCCGAGCAGTATGGGTTCAGCCACGTGTGGACGTTCGATTCGCACCTGCTCTGGCAGGAGCCCTACGTCATCTACAGCCAGATCCTCGCCGAGACCAGGCGCGTCAAGGTCGGCCCGTTCGTCACCAACCCCGCGACGCGGGACTGGACCGTCACGGCATCCGTCTTCGCCACCCTCAACGAGATGTATGGCAACCGCACGGTCGTCGGCATCGGCCGAGGCGACTCGGCGGTGCGGGTCACCAACGGCAAGCCGACGACGCTCAAAGAGCTGCGCGAGTCGATCCACGTCATCCGCGAGCTCGGCAACTCACGCAGCGTCGAATACAACGGTGCCGAACTGCGCTTCCCATGGAGCCAGGGCAGCGAGCTCGAGGTCTGGGTCGCCGCCTACGGCCCGCTTGCCCTCAAGCTGACGGGCGAGGTCGGCGACGGCTTCATCCTGCAGCTCGCCGACATCGACATCGCGAAGTGGATGATCGCGACGGTGCGGGACGCCGCCGAGAAGGTCGGGCGCGACCCCGACACGATCACGTTCTGCGTCGCCGCCCCGTTCTACATCACCGATGGAACGGATGCCGGGCTCGCCCACGCGCGCGAACAGTCGCGTTGGTTCGGTGGCATGGTGGGCAACCACGTCGCCGACATCGTCGCGAAGTACGGCGACAGCGGTGCCGTTCCCCAGGCACTCACGGACTACATCAAGGGTCGCGAAGGCTACGACTACAACTCGCACGGCAAGGCCGAGAACGATCACGTCGACTTCGTGCCCGACGAGATCGTCGACCGGTTCTGCATCCTCGGCACGGCTGCTGATCACATCGCCAAGCTCGAGGAGCTACGGGCGATCGGCGTGCACCAGTTCGCCGGTTATCTGCAGCACGACAACAAGGAGGAAACTCTCCGCGTCTACGGCGAGACCGTCATCCCTGCGATGGTCGACCACCTCACGGCGAAGTCGTAATGCGGCGCTGGACCGCGGTCGCGTGGGGTGCCGCGGGCATCCTCGCCGTTGCGGTCGCCTGGGAGCTCTACAAGTTCCTCGGGCCGGCGGACGGCTTCGTCGTCGGCGCGATCGCGGGCGAGACCGGCTCGGGCGTCATGCTGCTGCCGCGTGCCCATGACCGCGCGATGCCGCACCTGTGGGACATGGTCGCCCGGCTGTTCGAGTCGACGAGCGGGGGAGACACCCCGCCGCTCATCGTCTCCGTCGCCTCGGCCGCCCTGCTGACCCTTGGGATCGCTGCGGTCGGCTGGGCGATCGGCGTCGCGGTCGGGATGCTGCTGGGCCTGGCCATGCAGCGCTGGCGGCTCGTCGAGTGGGGGCTGCTGCCCTGGATCGTCGTCAGCCAGACGGTTCCGCTGATCGCCTTCGCGCCTGTCGTCAACGTCATCGGCAACCAGATCGATCGCGGCGGGTTTCCCTGGCCGCAGTGGGTGTCGGTCGCTGTGATCGCCTCGTACCTCGCGTTCTTCCCGGTCGCCATCGGGGCGTTGAAGGGCCTCGGATCGCCCGACCGCATCCACCTCGATCTGATGCGCAGCTACGCCGCCGGCTACCGGTCGACGTTGCTGCGTCTGCGGCTGCCGGCCGCCGTGCCCTACCTGTTGCCTGCGCTTCGGCTTGCCGCCGCGAACGCCGTCGTCGGCGCCGTCGTCGCGGAAGTGTCGATCGGCATGCGGGGCGGCATCGGGCGCATGCTCATCCAACTGGCGGGGCAGGGGTCGAGCGACCCGGCAGCCCCCTGGGGGCCGACCTTCGGCTCGATCGCGCTTGGCCTCGTGGCCGCCGGCTCGGTCGCACTCGTTGGGCTGGCCTTGCGCAACTATCGACGCGGAGAGGCGACGGCGTGACCACCGTGACCACCACATCCATTCCGGCCGTGAAAGCTGAGGGCGTCGGCAAGACGTTCCCGACGAAGGGCGGCGATGTCGTCGCGCTCACCGGTGTCGAGCTCGAGGTCGCGGCCGGCGAGTTCGTCTCGCTCATCGGACCCTCGGGATGCGGCAAGTCGACCCTGTTGCGCCTCATCGCCGATCTCGATGAAGCCTCGACCGGAACGCTCGAGATCTTCGGCAAGCCGGCTCGCGCGGCACGTGTCGACCAGGACTACGGCATCGCGTTCCAGCAGTCGGGTCTGCTGCCCTGGCGAACCGTGGCAGGCAATATGGCGTTGCCGCTCGAACTGCACGGGGTGGGCGCCGCCGACCGTGTGACTCGGGTCGCCGAACTCGCCGAACTGGTCGGCCTCAGCGACTTCGTCGACCGCTATCCCGACCAGCTCTCCGGTGGGATGCAGCAGCGCGTCGCGATCGCCCGGGCCCTCGCCGAGCATCCGCGGCTGCTGCTCATGGACGAGCCGTTCGGCGCACTCGACGAGATGACCCGTGAGTACCTGCAGTCGGAACTGGCGCGCATCGCCGCCGAAACCGCCGCCGCCGTCGTGTTCGTGACGCACTCGATTCCCGAAGCGGTCTTTCTCTCCGACCGCGTCGTCGTGATGAGCCCGCGCCCCGGACGCATCACCGACGTCATCGAGACCGGGCTCGGGGCGAATCGCGCCGAGGCGCTGCGCGAGTCGCCTGAGTACTTCGCGAAAGTCACCGAGGTGCGTGAGGCACTGCACGGTGCCCCGGTGGAACGGGCGAACGAGCGATGACCCTTCGAGAGGTTCAGGGACCGACCGCGCTGCCGAATTGGCTGAGGTTCGTTGCACCGGTTGTCGTCGGAATCCTGCTCGTAGCCGTCTGGGTGCTGGCGGTCGACGTGCTGAAAATCGCGCCGCGGATGGTGCCGGGACCCGCCGCGATCGGAGCCGAACTCGCGCTGCGCATCGGCATCATCGGCGACGACATGCTCATCACCGGCACCAACGCGCTCGTCGGCCTGCTGTTCGGGGCGCTGCTCGGGGTCGTGCTCGCGGGGTTCGCCGCCGCGGCCCGACCGATCGACGGGATGCTCGCTCCGCTCGTCGCGGCTCTCGCCGTCGTGCCGATCGTGGCGCTCACCCCGATCCTCAACACGATGTTCGGTGCCTCGAGCCAGTTCGGCCGGCAGGCGGTCGCGGCGATCGCGGCCTTCATCCCGGTGTTCATCAACGTGCTGCGCGGTCTGCGGCAGACCCGTCCGGTGCACCGCGACCTCTTGCGGGCGTCGGGGGCGACCGGCTGGCAGACCTTCCGCAAGCTGACGCTTCCGACGGCACTGCCCTACCTGGTCACGGGCGTGCGGATCGCCGCGTCGCTCGCTGTCATCTCGGCCCTCGTCGCGGAGTACTTCGGCGGACCGGCCGACGGCATCGGCACCGCGATCGCCAGCTACGCGAAATCCGGCCGCGCGGCCCTGGCGTGGGCGTATGTCGCCGGCGCGATCGCCATCGGCCTCCTGTTCTTCCTCGTCACGTCGCTGCTCGAGCGGCTCGTGACGAGGCGATCGCCGGTCTGACCGGCACCTCAGTGCACCACCCGTTCCACCGATGAAAGGACACAGCATGAAACACAGCATCAGGCGCGCGCTTCTGGCAACCGCCGCCGCCGCGACCGCGGTCACGCTCGCCGCGTGCACCGCACCCGCCGACTCAGGGGATGCCGGCGACTTCGAGCCGCTCACCGAGATCAGCCTGCAGCTGCAGTGGCTGCCGCAGGCACAGTTCGCCGGCTACTACGTCGCCCTCGACCAGGGCTTCTTCGAGGAGGAGGGCTTCGACTCCGTCGAGATCGTCCCCTCGGGTGGCGATATCGTGCCGCAGGACGCTCTCGTCGCGGGAGATGTCGACTTCGCGATCGCCTGGGTTCCGAAGGTGCTCGGCACCCTCGAAGCCAGCGGTGTCGAGCTGACGAACATCGCCCAGGTCTTCCAGAAGTCCGGCACTCTCCAGGTGTCGTGGGCTGACAGCGGCATCGAGTCGGTCGCCGACTTCGAAGGCAAGCGCATCGGCTCGTGGGGCTTCGGCAACGAGTGGGAGATCTTCGCCGCGATGGCGGATGAGGGTCTCGACTCGACGACCGTGTCGATCACGACGCAGGACTTCAGCATGAACGCCCTCCTCGATGGTGACGTCGACGCCGCACAGGCGATGACGTACAACGAGTGGGCGCAGGTGCTCGAGGTCGTGAACCCCGCGACCGGTGAGCTCTACCAGCCGGATGACTTCAACGTCATCTCCTACGAGGACACCGCCGGTGCGATGCTCCAGGATGCGATCTGGGCCGACACCGCCCGGCTCGACGACCCGGCATACGCCGACGCCGCCGTGCGCTTCCTGAAGGCGATCATCAAGGGCTGGGTGTACTCGCGGGACAACCCCGAGGATGCCGCCGCGATCGTCTTCGAGGCTGCCACCAGTGCCGAACTCGCCTTCCCGGTCGGCCCGGTGCACCAGCTGTGGCAGATGAACGAGGTCAACAAGCTGATCTGGGCCGGCGGCAAGTTCGGCCTGATCGACGCGAGTGCCTGGGAGAAGACGGTCGCGGGCGCGCTCGCGGCAACCAACCAGGACGGCCTCAACCTGATCACCGCGGAGCCCGGAGCCTCGGCGTACTCGAACGAGTTCATCGAGCAGGCGCTCGCGGAGCTCGAGGAGGAGGGCGTGATCGTCGACGGTGAATACTCGCCGATCGACGTCACCCTCACCGAGGGCGGTCAGTAACCAGGTAGTACAGGTGCGGGGCGGCTCCTGGCGAGGCGCCCCGCACCATCCGCTCCACCCCGTTTCACGAAAGGCACCACCGATGAGCGATCTCGATCCGAGCCTCGGAACCCGCAGCTACGACCTCGACCGCGCGCACGTCTTCCACTCCTGGTCGGCGCAGGGTGCGCTCACCCCGTTCGTCGTCGCCGGAGGCTCCGGCAGCGAGGTCTGGGACTACGACGGCACGCGCTACCTCGACTTCTCGAGCCAGCTCGTCAACATGAACATCGGCCACACGCATCCCAAGGTCGTTGCGGCGATCCAGGCGCAGGCGGCCGAGCTGCCGATGGTTGCCCCCGCGCACGCGAATCTTGCCCGCGGCGAAGCGGCAGCGCGCATCCTGGCGAAGGCCGGCTCCCACTTCGGCAAGGTGTTCTTCACCAACGGCGGTGCGGATGCCAACGAGAACGCCATCCGCATGGCGCGGCTCACCACCGGCCGCGACAAGGTGCTCAGCACCTACCGCAGCTACCACGGCAATACCGGCGCGGCCGTCGTCGCGACCGGCGACTGGCGTCGCGTGCCGAACGAGTACGCGCGCGGGCACGTGCACTTCTTCGGGCCGTTCCTCTACCGGTCCGAATTCTGGGCCGACTCGCCCGAGCAGGAGGCGGAGCGCGCCCTCCACCACCTCGAACGCGTCATCGTCAGCGAAGGTGCGTCGTCGATCGCCGCGATCCTGCTCGAAGGTGTACCGGGCACGGCCGGGGTGATGGTTCCGCCGCCCGGTTACCTCACGGGCGTGCGCGAGCTGTGCGACACGTACGGGATCGTGCTGATCCTCGACGAGGTCATGTCAGGGTTCGGTCGCACCGGGTCGTGGTTCTCGTGGCAGCACCCACAAGTCAACCCCGACGGCATCGTGCCTGACCTGATCACCTTCGCGAAGGGCGTCAACTCGGGCTACGTGCCGGCGGGTGGAGTCATCATCTCGGAGTCGATCTCGGGCGCCTTCGACGACCAGGTCTTTCCGGGGGGCCTCACCTACTCCGGACATCCGCTCGCCATGGCCTCGATCGTCGCCGCCATCGACGCGATGGAGGAGGAGGGCATCATCGACAACGCCGCCTCCATCGGGGAACACGTGCTCGGGCCCGGCCTGCAGGCGCTCGCTGAACAGCATCCGATGATCGGAGAGGTACGCGGGCTCGGGGTGTTCTGGGCGCTCGACCTCGTGGCCGACCGGGAAACCCGCGAGCCGGTGGCGCCGTCGGTAGTGGGGGCGCTCAAAGCTGAGTTGTTGAAGCGCGGACTGCTGCCGTTCGTCATCGACAACCGGCTCCACGTCGTGCCACCGTGCGTCATCACGTCCGAGGAGGCCCTGCGCGGCCTCGCGATCATCGATGAGGCGTTCACGGCGATCGGGGGCTGAGGCCCGCCTCTGCCTGATTGCGCGGGTTGCGCGAGGCGAGGATCTCGCGCAACGTCGGCAGCACGCGCTGATCCTTGGGGCGGTTGGCGGCCTGTTTCGAGCGGATGATGTCGGCGAGGGACGCTACGCGCACCCCGACACCTGCGATTGTCATCTCGATGGCGTCCCGGTTGAGATCGCTGAACCCGTTCGTTCCGTTCGGAACGAACGAGATGTCGAAGTCGCCGTAGTCGGTGATGAGGTTCCACACGGCGGAATCTGCCAGCGATGAGCCCGTATGGACGAAGGGCAAACTCTCCTCGGTGCGGATCCGCGCGTTCATCTCGGTGAGCGCGGC
>NZ_JANMSQ010000038.1:0-2104 GCF_031389465.1 Pseudolysinimonas sp. | reverse complement strand
AGGATGCTTTCCGTCTCGTGCGTCAGCAGGCTCGCGTCGAAGGCATCTCGGGTCACCCCCGAGTCGGCTGCGTTACGCGCGACGGCGTTCGTTCGGGCGTGCGCGTACTGCACGTAGAAGACGGGATTGTCGTTGGAGCGTCGCTGCAGAATCTCGGGGTCGAGCGTGAGCGGAGAGTCCGCGGGTGAGCGGGCAAGCGAGTACCGCAGCGCGTCGGTTCCGAGCCACGACTGGAGGTCATCCAGTTCGATGATGTTCCCCGCGCGCTTTGAGAGCCGTGCGCCGTTGATGCTCACCAGCTGGCCGATCAACACCTCGATGTCGCGGTCGGGGTCGTCGCCCGCGGCACCGGCGAGCGCCTTCAACCGGTGCACGTAGCCGTGATGGTCGGCGCCGAGTAGGTAGATCTTGTGTCCGAACCCGCGGTCGCCCTTGCTCAGGTAGTAGGCGGCATCGGCTGCGAAGTAGGTATAGACGCCATTGCCGCGCCTGATGACCCGGTCTTTGTCATCGCCGAAGTCGGTCGTGTGCACCCAGACCGCGTCGTCGGAGTCGTAGACGTGGCCTTGCTCGCGCAGCCGGTCGACGGCTCCGTCGATGAGCGAACGGCCCGCCGCATCCTCGGCATGCAGGGTGCGTTCGCTGAACCATACGTCGAAGTGGACGTTGAACTGCGCCAGCGAACTCTTGATGTCAGCCAACTGATACTCGTAGGCCAAGTCGCGCACAACCGCGATGGCATCCTCGGGACGCATGTCGACGATCCCCGGGTCAGCTTCGAGCACGCGGGCGGCGAGGTCGGTGATGTAGGCGCCCGTGTAGCCGTTCTCGGGGGTGGGTTCGCCATGCAGTGCGGCGAGCACCGAGGCGCCGAAGTTGTCCATCTGAGTGCCGGCATCGTTGATGTAGAACTCGCTGACGAGGGTCGCGCCCGATGCCTTGAGCACCCGCGCGATCGCATCGCCGAGCGCTGCCCAGCGGGTGTGCCCGATGTGCAGCGGTCCGGTGGGGTTCGCTGACACGAACTCGAGGTTGATGGTTTGGCCCGCGAGCGCATCGCTCGTGCCGTAGCGCTCCCCCTGCTCGACGATGCTCTTCGCGAGCGCTCCGGCGGCAGCAGCGTCGAGGGTGATGTTGAGAAAGCCGGGGCCAGCAACTTCAGCGGCGGCGATCCCGTCGGTCGCCGCGAGCGCCGTCGCCAGTTCGGTGGCGAACGCCCGAGGGTCGAGCCCGAGACGTTTGCCCAGCTTCATCGCGACGTTCGACGCCCAGTCGCCATGATCGCGGTTGCGCGGGCGCTCGAGGGTGACGTCATCCGCCGCGATCTCGCCCGCACGTTCGCCAGCTGCCGAGCGGGTCAGCTCGAGCAATGTGGCGGAAAGTTCGGCGGGGGTCACAACGCTCGATCGTAGCCGGGTGAAGATGGAGACATGCCCGCCGCATCCTCTCCCCTGATTCGGCGCGTGACCGTGTCGTTCGCCACTGTCGCCACCCTGCTCGCGTTCACCGGATGCGTCGACGCCCCCTCGCAACCGGTGCTGCCCGGTGAATCGGCGACACCGATCCCGACAGCGACCGCTGGGCCGGATTCTGAGCCGACCGCCGCGCCGGAGACGCTCGACGTCGCGTGCGGGGAACTCGTCGATCCCGACACGATGTACGCCTTCGACCCCAACTACGCCTTACTCGACGCCTGGGATCCGGAGTCGGGCTCCGCCGCCGCCGACGCGCTCGACGCGGGCGGGGTCGCGTGCCAGTGGGTGCGCGAGTCCGGCGGCGGAACGATCGACCTCTCCGTCGCCGCGTTCACCGAGGCTCAGCTCGAGGAGCTGAAGAACGAAGCCTTCTCCGAAAGCCAGATGGTGCCGACCTACGGCGAAGAGGCGTACTTCGAGGTCGAGGGTGGCGTGGGAACGGCAATCGTGTTCCAGGGTCGGTACTGGCTCGTCGTCTCGTCGGAGGCGTTCTTCGAGCCAGGTGAACCGACGGGGATCATCGAGTCGGCTCTCGGCGCACTCGCCGCGCTATAACTGCGGCGAGTTTCGCTGCTCACCCGAGAACCACGACGTCCGAAAGGTCGTCGGCGACGACATCCTCACCGCTC
>NZ_JANMSQ010000014.1:0-9760 GCF_031389465.1 Pseudolysinimonas sp. | reverse complement strand
CCCACGGGTGACGCGACCCGCGACCAACATGCTCACGGCGGTCAGCCCGAGGAACACCGCCGAGAGCGCCGCCCCCAGCAACCCGCCGAGCACCCCGGGAAGGCCCGACGTCAGCCAACCGATGGTGCCGGCCCCGACAGCGACGCCGACGGCGACGATCGCGCCGTAGAGCAACGCGCGGGTCAGGAGTGGGGCGACGGTCACGAGGATGCTTCTTTCTCATGCAGACGCTCGAGAGCGCTGGCGGCCTCGGCGGCGGTGTGCTCGAGGCCGACCGCGGCCGCTCCGGCGGCGGCGTCGAGGGGATCGAATTCGGCGACCCCGGCATCCGCCGCAAGGGCAGCAGGGGCGCTCTGCACCGCAGCCTCAATGGCCTTGCGGCGACTCAGCGGGGCCAGCGTCACGATCGTGCAGACGACGAAGCCGACGAGCATGACGATGCCGCCAATGAGGAGCCCGCGCCCCGGAATGAGGAAGAGCAGCATGCCGATCGAAGCGACCGCCGTCCAGGCGTAGAAGATCACGACGGCGTGCACGTGGGAGTGCCCCATGTCGAGCAGGCGGTGATGCAGATGCTTGCGATCCGCACTGAACGGCGACTTGCCGGCTCGCAGCCGACGTAGAACCGCGAGCGTGAAGTCGGCGAGCGGCACGATGAGCACCGCGAGCGGAAGGATGACCGGGATGAGTGCGACGAGGCCTTCGCTCGTACTGGTCGGCACGGTCTGCCCGGCCAGCGCGACAGTCGACGTCGCCATGAGGAGACCGACGAGCAGCGCCCCGCCGTCCCCCATGAACAGGCGGGCAGGCCGATCGTCGCCGCGCCGCCAGTTCCACGGTAGGAAGCCGGCGCAGGCGCCGATGAGGGCCGCGGTGATGAACTGCGCGAGGTTGAAGTAGTCGCTCTGTTCGGTGGGGCCGTATGAGACGAGGTAGCCGTACACGAAGAACGCCGCGCTCGCGATCACCGCGACACCGGCGACCAGCCCGTCGAGACCGTCGATGAAGTTGACGGCGTTCATCACCAGAACGATCACGAAGATCGTGACGAGCAACGACATATACGGCGACAGCGGCGCGACCGTGCCCGGCAACGGCACCCAGCCGATCTGAACACCCTGCCAAGCCAGCAGCCCGGCGGCGATGATCTGGCCCGTGAGCTTGGTGAACCAGTCGAGATCCCAGATGTCGTCGGCGACGCCGATCAGCACGATGAGAAGGGCGGCACTGAGCACCGCGAGCACCTGCTGCGGCTGAGCGAAGATCAGGGCGAGTGGCGGCAGCTGCGAGCCGACCGCGAACGCGACGACGATGCCGAGGAACAGGGCTATCCCGCCCAGCCGCGGCGTCGGGCGGGTGTGCACGTCGCGCTCGCGGATCTTCGGGTAGAGCCGGTACTTGTGGCTCAACTTCCAGATCGCCCACGAAGCGCCGAACGAGACGACACCCGAGACGATCGCGACGACGACGTAGAAGACTATGCGCACCGCTCGGCTCCCACGATGTCGATGATCGCCTGATCCGGAATGACGCCGTGGCGCAGGATCCGCAGCTTCCCGTCGGGGTGCTCGAGGGCTGTCGCGTCGACGATTGTCGACCCGGAGCCCTTGTCGGCGTCGGGATACGCGGTGCCGACGGGGCCGGCTTCGAGGTACACGGCGACGGTGTCGCCGAGCGCGGCCTCGGCGTCTGCTGCGGTCATCGCGGCGGGCTCGCCGGTGCGGTTGGCGCTCGACACCGCGAGCGGTCCGGTCTCGGCGAGCAGTTCGAGCGCGATGCGCTGGTCGGGCATGCGCACGGCGACGGTGCCGCGGGTCTCCCCCAGGTCCCAGTCGAGCGTCGGGCGGGCACGCAACACGACCGTCAACCCGCCCGGCCAGAACTTCGCCACCAGGGCGCGCACCTCCTCGGGGACGAACTCGGTGAGCGCGTCAAGAGTGGGGATGCCGGGCACGAGCACCGGCGGCGGTGCGGTGCGATCTCGGCCCTTCGCCTCGAGCAGCCGCTGGACGGCGGCCGGGGCGAAGGCGTCGGCCGCGACGCCGTAGACGGTGTCGGTGGGAATCACCACCAGCTCCCCGCGCCCGATCGCAACGCGGGCGGATCGCATCCCGGTCAGCAGGTCGTCGGGGACGCTCGTGTCGTACAGAGCCATGGCGCCCTCTACCCTACGGTCTCGCGGTCAGCGGCACCGCCGGTGGTCGGGGAGAATGGGAGCACCATGGGTCTGCTCTTCGTCTTCGATATGGACGATGTCCTCTACGACTACGACTGGCGTCACCGGATGACGGGCCTGACGAAGCTGACCGGCCTCCACCTCTCAGAACTGCGCCGCCGCTGGTGGAACGACGAGGGCGAGTGGGCCGCGGAAGCCGGGCACTGGCCCGACGGTGCGTCGTACCTCGCGGAGTGGCGTGCGGCGATCGGTGCGACGCTCACGGCGGATGAGTGGCTCGCCAACCGAGGGTCCGCGATGACCCCTCGGCCCGAGGCGCTCGCCGCCGTCGCGCGGGCCGCCGAACTCGGCCGGGTGACGCTGCTCACCAACAACGGTCCGCTCGTCGGCGAGAATCTCGCGACGCTCGCGCCGGACCTCGTGCCGCTGTTCGGGGCGGAGCATCTCAAAGCCTCCAGCCACTACGGCGCGCGCAAACCAGATCCCCACGTCTTCGAAGGAGTGCTGCGCGCCTACGACGAGCCGGCCGAGCACACGTTTTTCGTCGACGACATGCCCGTCAACGTCGACGGTGCGGCTTCCGTCGGCATCACAGCTCACCTCTATCGCGACCCCGCCGCCCTGCTCCAGGCAATCGAAGCGTTTGCCGCACAGTTCACCGGGATCTCGAGCGCTACCCAGATCGCTGCGGGCGGTCCGTTTCGTGGGCGCGCTCGACGAAACGGGTAGCGCTCGCGAGAAGGTCAGCGGATCGCAGTTGTCGCGCGGTCGCGGCCGAGGAGGTCGCGGGTCGTCGCGGGGGCGCGCCAGCCGTCGGCGGTGAGCAGGGCACGGATGTCGGCGCCCTGAAGTTCCCCGTGCTCGAGCACGAGCGCTCCCCCGGGCCGCAGCAGGCGTCGGGCGGTCGCTGACACGGCGCGCACGACATCCAGGCCGTCGGCTCCCCCGTAGAGCGCGACTTCGGGGTCGTGGAGGCGCACCTCGGGGTCGCGCGGGATCGCACCGACCGGAATGTACGGCGGGTTCGAGACGACGACGTCGAGCGTGCCATCGAGTTCGGGCACGGCGTGGCGTAAGTCGGCGAACACCAGGCGGAGGTTCGAAGCGCCCACCCGGGCGACGTTCTCGCGCGCCCAGATGAACGCGCGCGGCGAGTTCTCGACGGCGACGACCTCGGCGTGCGGCACCTCGGTTGCCAGGGCCAACGCGATCGCTCCGCTGCCGGTGCCGAGGTCCGCAGCGCGGGGAGATCCCCCCGGGACGGCGAGGAGGGCGTCGATCGCCAGTTGGGCGACGATCTCGGTCTCGGGACGCGGCACGAACACTCCCGGGCCGACGCGCAGCTCGAGTGACCGGAAGGCGGCCAGCCCGGTGAGATGCTGCAGGGGCTCGCGGGCGGCGCGGCGTTCCACAAGTTCGAGTACCGCATGCCGTTGCTCGGCGTCGAGGGTGACACCCGTCACGATCTGCGCCTGCAGCTGCCCGCGCGAAACGCCGAGCACGTGGGCGACCAGCAGCTCGGCGTCGGCATCGGGGGACGTCACGCGGGCGGCCGTCAGCACGGCGACCGCGTGGTCGAGGAGGGCCCGGAGGTTCACTGAGCCCGCTTCAGGACGAGGTGTCGGCGAGGTCGGCGAGGCGGGATTCCTCGTCCGCCTGAATGCACGAGTCGATGACCGGCTGTAGTGCGCCGTTCATCACCTGGTCGAGGTTGTACGACTTGTACCCGGTGCGGTGATCGGCGATGCGGTTCTCGGGGAAGTTGTAGGTGCGGATGCGCTCCGAGCGGTCCATCGTGCGGATCTGGGTTTTGCGCTGGTCGGAGGCTGCGGCCGCGATCTCCTCCTGCTGCTTGGCGAGGAGTCGGGCGCGCAGCACCCGCATCCCGGCTTCGCGGTTCTGGATCTGCGACTTCTCGTTCTGCATCGACACGACGATGCCGGTCGGCAGGTGGGTGATCCGCACCGCCGAGTCGGTCGTGTTGACGCTCTGCCCGCCGGGGCCCGACGAGCGGAACACGTCGATCCGCAGGTCGTTGGGGCTGACGTCGATCTCTTCGGGCTCGTCGACCTCGGGGAAGACCAGCACGCCGGTCGTCGAGGTGTGGATGCGGCCCTGCGACTCGGTCGCCGGCACGCGTTGCACCCGGTGCACGCCGCCCTCGTACTTCAGCGACGCCCAGACACCGAGCGCCGGATCGGTCGCGTTGGATTTGATCGCGACCTGCACGTCCTTGTAGCCGCCGAGATCGGACTCGTTGCGTTCCAGCAGCTCGGTTTTCCAGCCACGGGATTCGGCGTAGTGCAGGTACATGCGCAACAGGTCGGCCGCGAACAGCGCCGACTCCTCACCGCCTTCGCCGCCCTTGATCTCCATGATGACGTCGCGACCGTCGTCGGGGTCGCGCGGGATGAGCAGTCGCCGCAGCTTCTCGGCGGCGGCGAGCAACCCCTCCTCGAGTCCGGGGAGTTCGGCAGCGAACGCCGCGTCGTCCTTGGCCAGTTCCCGTGCAGCGGCGGCATCCTCTTGGGCGGCCTGCCACGCGGTGTGGGCGGCGACGATCTGGTTCAGCTCGGCGTAGCGCCGGTTGACTTTCTTCGCGCGCCCGGCATCCGCATGGATCGCCGGATCGGAGAGCTGCTGCTGGAGCTCCTCGTGCTCGGCCAGCAGCGAGGCGACCGATTCGAACACGCCGCTCCTCCTTCTGAAGCCCTACTCCTTGTGGTGCCCGTTGCCGTTGGGGATGACCTTCTGGATCTGCACGAGGAACTCGACGTTCGACTGCGTGTCCTTGAGCTTGCTGAGCACCACCTCGAGCTGCTGTTGCGGGTCGAGACCCGCGAGCGAGCGGCGCAGACGCGACGTGATCTGTACCTCTTCGGGGGTGAGCAGTTCGTCTTCACGACGGGTGCTCGAGGCGACAATGTCGACCGCGGGGAAGATGCGCTTGTCGGCGAGCTGGCGCGAGAGGCGCAGCTCGGAGTTGCCGGTGCCCTTGAACTCTTCGAAGATCACTTCGTCCATCTTCGAGCCGGTCTCGACGAGCGCGGTCGCGAGGATGGTCAGCGAGCCGCCGCCCTCAAGGTTACGCGCGGCACCGAAGAAGCGCTTCGGCGGGTAGAGAGCGCTCGCGTCGACCCCGCCGGAGAGGATGCGCCCCGACGCCGGCGACGCCAGGTTGTACGCGCGACCTAGGCGGGTGATCGAGTCGAGCAGCACGACGACGTCGTTGCCCAGCTCGACGAGGCGCTTGGCTCGCTCGATCGCGAGTTCGGCGACCGTCGTGTGGTCTTCGGCCGGACGGTCGAAGGTCGAGGCGATGACCTCGCCCTTCACCGCGCGCTGCATGTCGGTGACCTCTTCGGGGCGCTCGTCGACGAGCACCACCATGATGTGCACCTCGGGGTTGTTGACCGCGATGGCCTTGGCGATCGCCTGCAGGATGATCGTCTTACCGGCCTTCGGCGGCGCGACGATGAGGCCGCGCTGGCCCTTGCCGATCGGGGCGATGAGGTCGATGATGCGCGTCGAGAGCTTCTCGGGCGTGGTCTCGAGCCGCAGGCGCTCCTTCGGGTAGATCGGGGTGAGCTTGCCGAACTCGATGCGCTCGGCCGCCTCCTCGACGCTCTGCCCGTTGATCGAGTCGATCTTGACGATCGCGTTGTACTTCTGGCGGCTCTGCTCGTTGTCGCGCGGCTGGCGGATGGCGCCGACGACCGCGTCGCCCTTGCGCAGGTTGTACTTCTTCACCTGGCCGAGCGAGACGTAAACGTCGTTCGCTCCAGGGAGGTAACCGGAGGTACGCACGAAGGCGTAGTTGTCGAGCACATCGAGGATGCCGGCGACGGGGATGAGCACGTCGTCGTCGCTGATCTCGGGCTCGAACTCGTCGTTCTGACCCTGGCCACGACCGCGCTTGCGGTCACGGTACCGGCCGCGTCCGCGGCCCTCCGCGTCGGGACCGTCGGCGGCGGGACCGTTCTGGCCGCCACCGTTCTGGCCACCACTGTTCTGGTTGCCGCCGGTCTGGGCGTTGCCGTTCTGGCGGCCCTGACCGGTGGCGCCCTGTTCGGCGCGAGCGCCCTGGCCGCCGCGGTTGCGGCTGCGGCTGCGCCCACGGCCTGCAGTCTCGTCACCCTCGGTGTCGGCCCCCGAGGTGACTTCGGGAAGCAGGCTGTCGAGCTCGGCGGCGATCTCTTCGCGCGAACGCGGGGGCTCGGCCGAGGAGTCCTGGGCTGCGGGTGCTTCGGCGTCGGGGCGTTCGACGGCGGGGAGGTCGACGGCGAGAGCCGCGACCTCTTCCGTCGACGCGGTAGCGCGACGCGAACGTCGGGCGGGGATCGTGTCGCCGTCGGTGACCGGCGCCTCGTCGGTGAACGCTGCCTCAGCGAACGGTGCCTCAGCGAACGGTGCCTCGGCAGCGGGGGCTTCGGCCTCGGGGGTGCCTGAGAGAGAGTCCACGAGTTCTCCTTTTCGAAGTTTGGCGGCGCCGGCGATTCCGCGCTCCGCAGCCAGGGCCTGCAGCTCGGGGAGCTTCAGGCGGCTCAGGGCAGCACGGTCGGCCGCGACGGTCGCGGCGGTGTCGGCGTCAGTCAAGGGGGTGTTTTCCTTTCGACCCGGGCACAGAACGTCCGGGGTTCGGTTCTTCACGACCACTCGAATGACCTCGTGAGAGGCGCACAAGAAGAGGATTCAGAACCTGATGGGATTGCACATCTTCAGAAGGGGCGAGCTCTTTTTTGGGCTAGGCCACGGCCTCGGTGGAGTGCGGTACCACTGTAGCACCCTTGAAATCGACGGCGAGCAGCAGGCAATCCCACGCCGTCGTCGACGACTTCTCGACCAGATCCGTCGCGACGAGCCGCTGCGCCGGGTCGCTGCCGAGCACGAGGATCGAGGGCCCGGCTCCCGACACGACGGCGGCGAGGCCGTGCGCGCGCAACACCTGGATGAGGGCATCCGTCTCGGGCATCGCGCTCGCGCGGTAGCTCTGGTGCAGCTTGTCTTCGGTGGCGGCGAGCAGCAGTTCGGGGCTCTGGATGAGCGCCGCGATGAGCAGCGCCGAGCGGGACACGTTGAAGATCGCGTCTTCGTGCGGCACCGACTCCGGCTGCAGGCTGCGGGCGAGCGCCGTCGACATGACCGACTCTCGGGGCACGGCGACGAAGGGCGAGACCCCTCGGTGCACGATGAGTTTCTTGTGCCGCGGGCCGTCAGGGGTCATCCAAGCGATCGTGAGGCCGCCGAAGAGTGCGGGTGCCACATTGTCGGGATGCCCCTCCAGCTCGGTCGCCCGAGCCAACAGCCCTTCAGAGTCGATGTCGACGATCCCGTCGAGCAGCCCCTTCGCGGCCATGATTCCGGCGACGATCGCGGCGCCCGACGAACCGAGGCCCCTGCCGTGCGGGATGCCGTTGTGCGCAACGACGTCGAGCCCGGGCATCTCGACGCCGTAGTGGGCGAAGGTGTGCGCGGCGGCGCGAATGACGAGGCTCGAGGAGTCGGTCGGCACCTCGCCGACGCCGACGCCCTGCACGTCGATGGTCGCCCCGGGCTGCGCGCGGGTGGTGAACTCGAGTTCGTCGTAGAGCGAGAGCGCGAGGCCGAGGGTGTCGAACCCGGGGCCGAGGTTAGCGGTCGTCGCAGGAACCTTCACTGCGACGCTGCGCCCGATCGGAATTGTCTTCATGATGTTTTGGTCAGGCCCAAGACGCTCGCCACCTCGGAGACATCCACCGCCACCTTAGTCGGCACGACGTCGCCGCCGTCGGCGGTCTTGAGCGCCCACTGCGGGTCTTTGAGGCCGTGGCCGGTGACGGTGAGCACGACGACCGCACCCTTCGGGATCTCGCCGGCATCGGAACGTTCGAGCAGCCCGGCAACGCTGATCGCCGAGGCGGGTTCGACGAAGACGCCGACATCGCGCGACAGGATGCGGTGCGCGTCGAGGATCACGTCGTCATCGATCGCGCCGAAGTACCCGTCGGTCAGTTCGCGTGCGGCGAGGGCGAGCTCCCACGACGCCGGGTTGCCGATGCGGATGGCACTCGCGATCGTCTCGGGGTTCTTGACGATCTCACCGCGTACGAGCGGTGCGGAGCCGGAGGCCTGGAAGCCGAACATCCGCGGCAGCTTCGTGACGCGACCGGCCGCGAGGTCTTCGGAGTACCCGCGGGTGTACGCGGTGTAATTGCCGGCGTTGCCGACCGGGATGAAGTGGAAGTCGGGGGCATCGCCCAGCACCTCGACCACCTCGAAGGCCGCCGTCTTCTGGCCCTCGATGCGGTCGTTGTTGACCGAGTTGACGAGGTGTACCGGGTAGTGGGCGGCGAGTTCGCGCGCGATGTCGAGGCAGTCGTCGAAGTTGCCGGCCACCTGCAGCAATTCTGCGCCGTGGGCGATCGCCTGGGCGAGCTTGCCCATCGCGATCTTGCCGTCGGGCACGAGCACGGCAGCGGTGAGCCCGGCGTAGGTGGCGTACGCGGCCGCCGACGCTGACGTGTTGCCGGTCGACGCGCAGATGACCGCCTGCGCGCCGTGCTCTTTCGCCTTCGAGACGGCCATCGTCATCCCGCGGTCTTTGAACGAGCCGGTCGGGTTCATGCCTTCGTACTTCACGAAGACGCGGGCACCCGTGCGTTCCGAGAGGGCAGGTGCCTCGATGAGCGGGGTCCCGCCTTCGCCGAGGGTCACGATCGGCGTCGCGTCGGTCACGTCGAGACGGTCGCGGTACTCGTGGAGCACACCCCGCCACTGCTTGTTCGAGGTCGCGAGGGGGCTCGTGGTCGTCTGGTCGGCCATGGTCACAGTCCCTCTACTCTCAGCACGCTGGCCACCGCGGTCACGACATCTGTCGCGCTCAAAGCGGCGACTGTCGCGGCGAGGGCCGACTCGGTTGCCTCGTGGGTGCCGATCACCAGGGTAGCGGTGGGCGAGGTGCCCTCGGTGTTCAGCGCAGTCGGCCGGGCATCCTGTTGCACCGCCTCGACCGAGACGCCGTGGTCGGCGAACAGTGTCGCGATCGCCGCGAGCACGCCGGGACGGTCAGCGACCTCGAGGGTGATGCGGTATCGAGTACGCACGCTTGAGATCGGCAGGATCGGCAGACCCGCCTGGGTCGACTCGGCGACCCCGGGGCCGCCGATGACGTGTCGACGAGCGGCCGAGACGACGTCGCCGAGCACGGCGGACGCGGTCTGCACTCCCCCCGCACCGGCGCCGTAGAACATGAGCGCGCCCGCAGCTTCCGCCTCGAGGAAGACCGCGTTGTTCGCCCCGTGGACGGCAGCGAGCGGGTGATCGAGGGGAACGAGCGCGGGATGCACGCGCGCGCTCACGCCTTCGACTCCCGTCTCGGCGTCGACGACGCGCTCGCACACGGCGAGCAGTTTCACGACGAAACCCGACCGGCGGGCGTCGGCGACCTGCTCGGCCGTGATCGCCTGGATGCCTTCGCGGTACACGGCGTCGAGCGGCACCGTCGTGTGGAACGCGAGGCTCGCCAGGATCGCGGCCTTCTGGGCGGCGTCATAGCCCTCGACATCCGCCGCCGGGTCGGCTTCCGCAAACCCGAGACGTTGCGCT
>NZ_JANMSQ010000318.1:0-4375 GCF_031389465.1 Pseudolysinimonas sp. | reverse complement strand
GATCCCGAGTCCTGGCCCCGGAAACGGCTGACGCTGCACGATCTCTGCCGGCAGCCCGAGTTCACGGCCGATGGCCCGAACCTCGTCCTTGAAGAGGGTGCGCAGCGGTTCGACGAGGTCGAACTGGAGGTCGTCGGGCAGCCCGCCGACGTTGTGGTGGCTCTTGATGTTGGCGGTGCCCGAACCGCCGCCCGATTCGACGACATCCGGATACAGGGTGCCCTGAACCAGGAACCGGATCGGCTCCCCATCCGCGGCCGCTTCGGCGACCAGGTCGCGCTCCGCCGCTTCGAAGG
This sequence comes from Pseudolysinimonas sp., assembly GCF_031389465.1. Lineage (GTDB taxonomy): Bacteria > Actinomycetota > Actinomycetes > Actinomycetales > Microbacteriaceae > Pseudolysinimonas_A. The sequence continues at coordinate 4,079 of NZ_JANMSQ010000318.1, read as the reverse complement.
TGCGGATGAACTCGCGCCCGATGATCTTGCGCTTGGTTTCGGGGTCGCTCACCCCGGCGAGCGCCGCGAGGAACTGTTCGCGGGCATCCACCGTCACCAGCCGGATGCCGGTTGCCGCGACGTAGTCGGTCTCCACCTGCTCGCGCTCCCCCGCTCGCAGCAGCCCGTGGTCGACGAAAACGCACACCAACTGATCGCCGACGGCTTCGTGCACGATCGCCGCGGCGACCGCCGAGTCGACCCCGCCGGAGAGCGCCGCGAGCACCCGCGCGCTGCCGACCTGTTCACGGATGCGCGCCACCTGTTCGGCGATGACGTTGCCGCTGTTCCAGTCACCCGGGATGCCGGCCGCCTTGTGCAGGAAATTCTCGAGCACCGCCTGCCCGTGGGCGGAGTGTTTCACCTCGGGATGCCACTGCACCCCGTACAACTTGCGGGCGTCGCTCGCGAAGGCGGCGACCGGGGTGACGTCCGACGAGGCGAGCACGTCGAACCCCTCGGGCGCGCGCACCACCGAGTCGCCGTGCGACATCCATGCGGTCTGCTCGTCGGGTTGACCCTCCAGGAACACTCCCGGCGAACCGGTGAGCTTTACTTGCGTCGAGCCGTACTCGCGACCACCGGTGGGGGCCACCTCGCCGCCGAGCTGCTGCGCCATGATCTGGAAGCCGTAGCAAATACCCATCACGGGCACTCCGAGCTCGAGGATGCCGGGGTCGAGCGTCGGGGCGCCCTCCTCGTACACGCTCGACGGGCCGACCCGCCGCACCTGGGTCGAGCCGTACTCGCGCCCGCCGGTCGGGGCGACCTCGCCGCCGAGTTGCTGCGCCATGATCTGGAATCCGTAACAGATGCCGAGCACCGGGATGCCAAGTTCGAGCACGCCCGGGTCGAGCGTCGGCGCGCCCTCCTCGTAGACACTCGATGGACCACCGGAGAGAACGATGCCCGCCGGGTCCATCGCGCGCACCTCGTCGGCGGTGATGGTGTGCGGAACGATCTCGCTGTAGACGTTCGCCTCGCGCACTCGCCGCGCGATCAGCTGCGCGTACTGCGCCCCGAAGTCGACGACGAGAACGGGTCGTTGAGAGCCTTGCGAACTCACGCAGGTACCTCCGAGGGGGCTTCAACCTTGGCGAGTTCGGCACGCACCCACCGCGGCACCGAGAACTCGAAGAAGAACGACAGCAGCGGGATGATGCCGCCGAGCGCGATGAACAGGAACCGCCCGAACGACCACCGCGCGAACCGCCACAGCAGGAAGTTGAGGGCCAGGTAGACGACGTACAGCCAGCCGTGCGTCGTGAGGATGACGAGCGACACGTTGAGCGATCCCCGCTCTTCAATCAGCTCGCGCGGGGTGAGCCCGAAGCCGTAGGCATCCGAGTACTCGATGTCGACCAGCAACCCGTAGCGGGCCACCATCATCACGACGAGCAGCAGCAGGAAGACGCCGGTGACGATCGCCGAAACGCGGAACAGCTTCAGCACGAGGCGGATGCGGGGGACGTCGTCGGGGCGAGGTCCGAGGGGCATGCCCTCAGTCTACGGAGCCGCCAACTCCTCGGCACGCTCCACGGCATCCCGAACCAGGCGGTACCAGAGGTAGATCGCGAAGCCCGCGAACAGCACCCACTCGATCGCGTAGAACACGTTGAGCAGGTTGAGCGTCACCTCGCGTTCGGGGGCATCGGCCCGGATCACGCCGAGCCCGTCGACAGGCTCCGCGAGCACGAGATAGCCCGCATACACCGGCCCGGGATCCGCCCAGAGGTTGATCAATTCGGGAACGGCGAGGGCGCTGCGCTCCCCGTTCTCGAAGTCGGAGGACTGCGGCTCCTCGCTCGGCAGGTATCGCCCGACCCACTCGGCTCGTTCCGGCTTGAGCGAGAGGGGCTGGATCGAGGTCGGCGTGGTTCCGATGGCGACGGCCAGCGAGACGCCCTCGTCCGTCACGAGGTGCCCGACCAGCCACATCGTCCTCGAGCCCTGACCGTCGCCGCGATCGCTCAGAAGCACGAACTCGCCGCGCACGAACTCGCCCTCAACGGTGACGGTGCGGCCCTGCTGGGCATCCGTCATCCCGCTGCCCGGCTCGGCGATCTGTTCGAGCGGCACCGCGGTCTCGGTGTCGATCTCGATGACCTGCACGTTCTCGATGCTGCGGTCGAGTTGCCATTGCCCGAGCGCCGCGAACGCCGCCGCGATCCCGAGCGACAGCAGCAGGGCGGCGATCCAGCGCGGTGTGCGGGCCGTCGCCCAAAACCGCGCCGACAGGGATGACGGGGTGCCGCTCAATACTCCGGATCCCTCTCGCGCTGAGGCGTCGTCTCGTCGTCGGTGGTCGGCTGCGGCTCGACCATCTCGCCGGCCGCGATTTCGATGGCGGGCTCGTCGTCGTCAATCCCACCGGCCATCGCGAGCTCGGCGAGCGCGAACTCCCGGTCGCGTTCCACGTCGATCTTGCGGGCGCGACGCGCGGCCGGTCCGAGGGAGCCGAGTCGTTCGGAGTTGACCGCGAGCACCGGGCCGATGATCGCCATCGAGAGCACGTAGAGGCCGGCGAACGGCGTCAGTCTCGGATCAAGCCCGGCAGCGGCGGCGAGCGTCGCCAGGATGAGGGTGAACTCGCCGCGGTTGTGCAGCATCGTCGACACGTTGAGCCCCTGCGCCGGGGTGAGGCCGTTCAGCCGGGCGATCAACTGGCCGCCGGCGGTGTTGACGACGAGAGTCATGACGACCGCGACGGCGACCGGAACGACGACATCCCCAAAGGTCGACGGATCGAGTGCGAGCCCGAAGTTGAGAAAGAAGAATGCCGCGAACACGTCACGCAGCGGCAGGGTGAGCGCTTCGATTCGGGCCTTGTGGCGGGTGGCGCCGAGCACCAGGCCGATCAGGAACGCGCCGATCGCGTCCGACACCCCGAGCACCTCGCCCAGCCCGCCGAACCCGAGCGCGAGACCGAAGAACGCGATCGTGAACAGCTCGTCGTCGCGGGTGCCGACGAGTCGCGAGATCAGTCGGCCCCCGAACCGCGCGATCGTGAACATCGCGATCAGGAAGGCGAACGCCACGCTCAGTTGCACGACGATCGGCCACACCTCGGTTTCGCCGCTCAGCACGACCGAAACGATCGCGAGGTACACCGCGATGAAGACATCCTCGACGACCGCGATGCCGAGCACGACCGGGGTCTCCTGGTTCGCCAGACGCCGCAACTCGATGAGCAGTTTCGTGATGATCGCGCTCGACGACATCGCCGTCATCCCCGCGATGATGAGCGCTTCCCGGGCACCCCAGCCGACCAGCCAGCCGAACGCAAAGCCGGTGCCCATGTTGATCGCAATGCGCGTGCCGCCCGAGATGAGCAGACGCTTGGCGTTGCCGAAGAACTCCTCGGTGTCGAACTCGAGACCGAGCGAGAACAGCAGAAAGATCAGCCCGAACACCGCGATGAGCTCGACGTCGGCGGGCTCGAAGTTGAGGAACGGAATCCACTCGAAGTTCGGGCTCGCGATGAGCCCGACGATCATGTAGATCGGAATCGCCGGCAAGCCGATGCGCTTGCCGAGACGTCCGAGGCCGTAGGCGAGAACGAAGAGAACGCCGAGCGTGATGAGTTCGACGCCCAGCCCGTCTGAAGGCACGGCCAGGTGCATGTCAGCCTCCGGGTGGCGCGGAGTGCTCCGCCGGGGCCTTGGTGAACTCCCCCGTGCGGAAGAACTGGAACGCCTTCGCCACCTTCTCGGGGGCGCCTGCCACGACGAGCGTGTCGCCCGGGAAGACCTTGAAATCGTCGTCGGGCGCCGGGTTCGTCGAATCGCCGCGCACGACGGCGACGACGGTGACTCCGGGCAGCCCCTTACTCGTCAGCGAGCCGAGCTGTTGCCCCGCGATGTGGTGGTCGTAGTCGACAGCGAACCAGTCGATGCTCAGCCCCGGAATTTGGTCCAGGCCCGAGAGCGACTCGGTGATGCGCGTGCCACCGAGCAGCTCCGCGAGCGTGTGGGCTTCGTCTTCGTCGAGCCGCAACGACACCTTGCGGCTGTCGCCGTCTTCGGCATCCGCGAAGGTGA
>NZ_JANMSQ010000317.1:0-5033 GCF_031389465.1 Pseudolysinimonas sp. | reverse complement strand
CCCGCACCAGGTCGATGCCGGTGACCTCTTCGGATACCGGGTGCTCGACCTGGAGCCGGGTGTTCACCTCGAGGAACGAGACCGTACCGTCTTTGCCGATCAGGAACTCGCGGGTGCCGGCGCCCAGGTAGCCGACCTCTTTCAGGATCGCTTTCGACGAGGTGTACAGCAGCTCGGTCTGCTCGGCGGTGAGGAACGGCGCCGGCGCCTCCTCGACCAGCTTCTGGTGGCGACGCTGCAGCGAGCAGTCGCGCGTCGAGACCACGATGACGGTGCCGGCCGAGTCGGCGAGGCACTGGGTCTCGACATGGCGCGGCTCGTCGAGGTACTTCTCGACGAAGCACTCGCCTCGACCGAACGCCGCAGTGGCTTCCCGCACCGCCGAGTCGAACATCTCGGGAACCTCTTCGCGGGTGCGGGCGACCTTGAGGCCGCGGCCGCCGCCGCCGAACGCCGCCTTGATCGCGACCGGCAACCCGACCTCGTCGACGAACGCGAGAACCTCGGCGGCATCATTCACCGGGTTGAGAGTTCCGGGGGCGAGCGGTGCGCCGACCTTCTCGGCGACGTGCCGGGCCGAGACCTTGTCGCCGAGGCGCTCGATCGAGTCGGGCGACGGGCCGATCCAGATGAGGCCGGCTTCGATGACGGCGCGGGCGAACTCGGCGTTCTCGGCGAGGAAGCCGTAGCCCGGATGCACGGCGTCGGCGCCGGAGCGACGGGCGACGGAAAGCAGCTTCTCGATGACGAGGTAGGTGTCGGCCGACGTCGTGCCGTCGAGCGCGTAGGCCTCGTCGGCGAGTTTCACGTGGCGGGCATCGCGGTCTTGGTCGGCGTAGACCGCGACCGACCCGATTCCGGAGTCGCGCGCCGCGCGGATGACCCGCACCGCGATCTCCCCCCGATTCGCGATGAGCACCTTGGTAATTCGGCGAGCGGGGGCGGCGACCATAAGAACCGAGCCTATCTGTGCCGTCCCCCCGTCCTTCTTGTCGGGCTTCCACAGAAACGGGCGCCCGTTGCGGTGGGTCGCGTCAGAAGACGAGGAATGGATGCGGGGTCGCCGCGCGCGGGTCAGGCCCGGTTCCAGAGATCCGTCCACTCGATCGCGAGCGACCTCACCATGGTCCGAAGGAGCGGGATCGAGAGGCCCACCACGGCGTGGGGGTCACCCTCGATGCGCTCGATGAATGCGGCGCCCCGCGCGTCGATGGTGAACGCGCCGGCGACCTCGAGCGGCTCACCGGTCGCGATGTACGCGTCGATCTCGGCATCGGTGATGTCGGATGCGAACTCCACCCGCGCGACGGCCGGGCTGCCGACGGCGCGGCCCGTGCGGGTTTCGATGAGCCAGTGCCCGGAGTGCAGCATCCCGAATCGTCCGCGCTGTGCTCGCCAACGCTCGCGGGCCACCTCAGGGTGGTGGGGCTTGCCGTAGACGACTCCGTCGAGCTCGAACGCCGAATCGCCGCCGAGGATGAGTCCGTCGAGTTCGGGATGGGCGGTCGCGACGGCTTCGGCCTTGAGCTGAGCGAGCAGCATCACCATGTCGGCCGGTGCGAGCGGTCCGGCGGCGGCGACGGCGGCATCCTCATCGACCCCGGATGGCAGCGCGACGGGCTCGATTCCGACGGCGCGTAGGGTTGCGAGTCTGGCCGGCGACGTGGACGCGAGATAGAGCCGCACGCCAGCCTCCTAAGCTTCACGGATGGGCGAAATGCAGGGCCGTGAGATCGAGGTCGAGGCTACCAACATGGCCCACGGCGGCGAGTCCGTCGCCCGGTACGAGGGGCGGGTCGTGTTCGTGGCCGACGCGATTCCCGGAGAACGGGTCGTGGCGCGGGTGACCGCCGACGCGAAGAAGAGCTTCTGGCGGGCCGAGACGGTGCGGGTGCTTGAGCCGAGCCCGCACCGGCGCGCCCACATCTGGCCGGAGGCATCCGTCGAACGCGACCCCGCCGACCGTCCGGGCGGCGCGGATTATGGCCACATCGACCTTGCCCACCAGCGTGCCCTGAAGGCGCACGTGCTCGTCGACGCGCTCAGTCGGATGGCGAAGGTGGAACGCGAGGTGGTCGTCGAGGCGCTCCCCGGCGCGCCGGACGGAACCGGATGGCGCACCCGCGAACGCTTGCACGCCGCCGCCGACGGAACCCTCGGCCCGTACGCCGCCCGATCGCACCGGGTCATCCCCGTGGCGGATCTGCCGCTCGCGGTGGCCGCGGTGCGCGAGCACGCGCCACTCGACGAACGGATGCCGGGCGTCGGCGATGTCACGGTGCTCGCGTCGAGCGTGGGGGACGGTGCGCGCCTCGTCATCGGTGCGCAGAAGCCCACAGTGATCACGGAGCGGGTCGGAACCCGCGAGTTCCGGGTCGACGACACCGGCTTCTGGCAGGTGCACGTCGCGGCCCCGGTGACCTTGAGCGCCGTGGTCCAGGATGCGATCGACCCGGCCCTCTTCGACCCGAAGGCCGCCAATCTCGACCTCTACGGCGGCGTCGGACTGCTCGCCGCAGCTGTCGGCGATCGATTTGGTTCCGGAGTGCGCATCACGTCGGTCGAATCGGATGCGCGGGCGACCGAGCACGCCGCCGAGAACCTCGCCGACTGGCTGGGCGCGGCGGTCGTCACCGCGCGCGTCGACGCGTATCTGCGCGGGCTCAGCACCGCGTCCGCTGGAGAAGCCGCGCGTCTCGCTGCGGCGACGGTCGTGCTCGACCCGCCGCGTTCCGGGGCGGGCGCTGCCGTGCTGGATCCGCTCGCAGCCGCGAAACCCGCGCAGATCGTCTACGTGGCCTGCGACCCGGTGGCTTTCGCCCGCGACGTCGCACTGCTCGCGGCTCACGGCTACGAACTCACCGGCCTGCGTGCGCTCGACCTGTTCCCACACACCCATCACGTCGAAGCGGTCGGTACCTTCCGCCGCGCCTGACGAGGCGTGTCCCCCAACTCGAGTGGATAGATCGGTTCGTACACCCGACGGGAGAGTACGATAGCCACGGATCAGGACCGCCCGGACGCCCGACGTTCGACTGCGGAGGAGAACGGGATGAGCGTGACGCACATGGTCGATCGAGACCAGGCATCCGGCTCGCACACCGTTGCCGCGCGGGTGGCGATCGTCGACGACCACGAATCGGTGCGATTGGGGCTGAAAGCCGCGTTCGCCGATGAGGGTTATGACGTCGTCGCCGTCGCCCCGACCGTCGACGACCTCATCAGCTCCCTTGCCAGCCGCGAGGTCGACGTCGTCGTACTCGACCTCTCGCTCGGCGATGGCTCGACCGTCACCGACAACGTCAAGCGCGTGCAGGCCGCGGGAGCCGCGGTCCTCATCCACAGCATCGCCGACCGGGTCGGGCTGGTGCGCGAGGCGCTCGCCGCCGGCGCAGCGGGCGTCATCCCCAAATCGTCGGCGACCAAGACGGTCATCGCTGCGGCAGCCACCGTCGCGCGCGGCGAGGTGCTCAACAACCTCGAATGGGCGACCGCGATCGACGCCGATCGCGACTTTGCGAAGGCGCAACTCGGACGTCGCGAACGGGAGATCCTGCACCTCTACGCGTCGGGTCTGCCGCTCAAACTCGCCGCGGAGCAGCTCGGGATCGGCTACTCGACGGCACGGGAGTACCTCGACCGAATCCGGGTGAAGTACGTCGAGGTCGGCCGACCCGCCCCGACGAAGGTCGATCTGCTCCGTCGCGCGGTCGAAGACGGCATCCTGCCGGGACTCGACCCCGACGGTGGCGACAACTAACCAGGCCGCCGGTCAGCCCGCGTTCGGGCGCCCGGTCCGCAACCCGCTCAGCCTGCTTCGCGTCGATGCCGCCATGGCGCGGCTCGCGGCGGTCATCGGTGTCGCGTTCTTCCTGCAGTCGATCCCGCTGCTGATGGGCCAGCTGGGGAACATGGCGCCGGCCTGGACGGTCTCAATCGTGGCTCTTCTGGTCGCATCGCTCGTCGCCTGTGTGATCGCCGCGATCTTCAAGCGGATGGTTCGCGCAACCTACGTCACCTTCGCCGCCGTCTACCTCATCGCGCTCGTCAGCTGGCCGTTCGCCGTGCTCAGTGAGGCTGACGCGCCGACCGACAGCTACTGGCTGTACTTCCTCCTCACGATCGCCACGACGATGGCTTCCGTCTCGTTGGAAATCCCCATCGCCGTGGTCTACACGGTCGGCGCCCCGATTCTCTACGGCATCATCCGGATCACGCCCCCCGGTGGCGGCACCAGGGTGGAGGCCGCGGTGCTCGACTCGGTCTACTCGATGCTGCTCGGCGGCGGCATCCTCATCATGATCGCCGTGCTGCGCACCGCAGCCAGCGGCGTCGACACCGCCCAGCAGAACGCCCTCGAACGCTATTCGCACGCCGTTCGACAACACGCCACCGAGGCCGAGCGCGTGCAGGTCGACTCGATTGTGCACGACAGTGTGCTCACCACCCTGTTGTCGGCGGCGCGCTCATTCAGCCCCGAGGCCAAGACCCTCGCCGCGACCATGGCAGGCAACGCGATCGGGCACCTCCGGGAGGCGGTCGCCGTTGCCCCCGACTCCGAGGCAACCGTGTGGGGGGAGGTGGTCGCGCAGCGGATCGCGACTGCCGCCGAGAGCATGTCGGAGCCGGTCGCCGTGACGATGGTCGCCGAAGAGTGGTGCGACATTCCCGTGCACGTGGCAGAGGCCGCGTACTCGGCGTCCGTGCAGGCGATGATCAACAGCCTCCAGCATGCCGGCCCGGGGGTCGACCGCTGGGTCGACATTCGCTCGCACGGGCATCAAGCGTTCACCATCGAGATCGGCGACCGCGGTGCTGGTTTCGATCCCCAACTCATTCCGACCGAACGGCTCGGTGTGCGAGTTTCGATCATCGAGCGGGTTGCGAGCGCCGGCGGGCACGCGCGGATCGACACGGCTCCCGGCGAAGGCACCGTCGTCACCCTCACCTGGGACCCCCCGGGCGAGACCGCCGACCGCGAACCGGCCGCCGACGACCTCGAGGAGGCCCGGTGAGAGTCACCGTTCCGCGGC